>DASSBO010000078.1:0-2965 GCA_035698655.1 Streptomyces sp. | reverse complement strand
GGCGGGCGTCGTGCGCGGCGCGGGTGACGACCGGCCGGTCGGTGAGGCGATGGTCGTCGTCACCGACATCCGCGGCGAGGTGCTGGCCACGGCCAAGACCGGGACGGACGGCGAGTTCACCTTCCAGGAGCTGGCCACCGGGATCGGCGGATCCTCGGACGGCACGGCCACCGGCCAGTGCACCGTCGCCGTCAACGCGCCGGGCTTCCGTCCCGTCGCCCGACCGGTCGAGATCGGCACCCACGGCATGACCCGGCTGGAGATCACCCTGCAGCCCGGCGCCCGCGTGCAGGGCACCGTCCGGGCGGGTGCCGGCCGGCGTCCGCTGGCCGACGCCCGTGTGACGCTCGTCGACGCGGCGGGCAACGTCGTGGCCACCTCCACGACGGGAGAGGACGGCGAGTACGCGTTCACCGACCTCGACGCCGGGGAGTACACCGTCATGGCCAGCGGCTACCCGCCGGTGGCGAACGCCCTTACCGTGAACGGTTCCGGCGTGGACGGATACGACGTCGAGCTGCGTCACCCGGACGCGTGAGCGTTCCGGGGGTAACAGGAAAGAAGGACAGTTGATGGCAGGCGTACGGGCGCGGATCCGGACCCGTGACGGGTGGGCGGTCCAGCATGCGGTGGTGACCGTCACCGACATGGCGGGCGCGCAGGTGCTGCGGGCACGAGCGGACCAGGACGGCGGTGTCCGCACGGACGAGGCCCTCGCCCCCGGGTCGTACACGGTGATCGCGACGGCCGTCGGCTACGCCCCCGCCGCCTCCACCGCACTGGTCGGCAAGGCCGGCCGCGCCGACCTGGGCACCCTGGTGCTGGCGCGGCAGGCCGGGTCGCAGCTGCCGGAGGCGGGGGCGTGGACCATCGACCCGATGCACTCGACGGTCGCCGCGACCGCCCAGCACCTGGGGATCTCCAGCGTGCACGGGCGGTTCGCGGAGTTCGGCGGGCGCATCGAGATCGGTGAACACCCGGAGAAGTCCCGGGTGGAGGCGGTGATCCGGGCGGCCAGCATCGACACCGGCAACGGCATGCGCGACGGGCACCTGAAGTCCGCCGACTTCCTCAACGTCGCCGAGTACCCGGAGATCACCTACCTCGGCACCGGCGTGGAGCCGGCCGGCGACGACCGGTGGACCGTGCACGGCCAGCTGGCCATGCACGGCGTCGTCCGCGAGGTCGACCTGGATCTGACCTACCTGGGCACCGGCCCCGACCCGTGGGGCGGGATGCGGGCGGCGTTCCGCGCGACGGCCGAACTGCGCCGTCAGGACTTCGCCATGACGTACAACCAGGTCGTCGCGGCCGGCATCGCCGCCATCGGCACCACGCTCAAGGTCGAGCTGGACATCCAGGCTGTCCAGGGCGAGGAGCTGCCCTTCACCGAGGGCTGACCGGCGCCGCCCGGGCCAGGCCGGGCCAGGCCCGGGCCGGCCGGCTACGCGCCCGGCACGGGGTGCGCCGCCAGCGCCTCGGCCAGCCAGCCGAACTCGGCGGTGTGCGAGGGCCGCGGTTCCTCGCCCTGCAGGATCGTCACGAGCTGCCGGTACCGCTCCGCGCCGCCGTCCGTGCCCGCCTCCAGGCGTTCGCGGACGGCGGCGCGGCGTTCGGCGGAGTCCTGCCGGCGCAGCAGTTGCGCCAGCACCCCGTCGGCCTCCGCCGCCTGCGGCGTCACGCCACGCTCCCGCGCCGCGCCGACCAGTTCGACGACTCGCTGCGAGAACCACAGGTAGGCGCCGGGCTCACCGGCCGCACCGCCCCGCGCCCGGCCTTGGGCGTTGAACTCGGCCATCCGCCGCATCCGCCGCCGGAAGCCCGGGTCCTGCACCAGCTCCCCCAGCTCCAGCCAGGCGTCGACCTGCGCCGGCGTCGGCTCGTCGGGCAGCTGGGTGGCGGGCCAGGCCATCTTCTCCCGCAGTTGCGGGTCGGTGTCGATGCCGCCGAAGACCTCTTCGACGAAGTCCCCCATGATCTGGCGGCGTTCGGCCGTCGACAGGCGTGCGAGCTTGTTCATGAGCGTCGTCTCCTCCGTGCCGGACTGCCGCGCGACGACGGTGCTGAGCACCGCGCGGCGCAGTCGCAGGGTGTGGATCTGCGCGTCCAGCGCATCCACGTGGACGGCGGCGACGGCGGCGACCGTGGTCTCCCGCTCCAGCACCCGGCGTACGTCCTCCAAGCCGAGGCCCAGCTCGCGGAGCGTGCGGATCAGTTCCAGCCGGGCCACGGACGCGGCGTCGTACAGCCGGTAGCCGGCGGCGGTCCGGCCGGACGGGGGCAGGGTGCCCACGTCCGACCAGTACCGGATGGTCCGCACCGGCATGCCGGTGCGGCGGGAGAGCCGCCCGATGGTGAGCGGCTCGCTGCCGTCGTCGTCCATGTCCGCGAGTCTGCTGTCTCCAGCGGCTGGAGACTCAAGGCCCGGTCGGGGAGGAGTTTCCCGTCGCGCCCGGCGACTGCTCAGAACGCGAAGACGTCGCCGCTCTGCGAGCGGGCGAAGCACTGGTTGGCGAAGGTGCGTTCGTAGTGCACCCGCCGGCCCTGCCAGACGCCCACGGCCGTGACGACGACCGGGTCGTAGACCATCGGGCACAGCGTCCGCTCCTCCGGCTGCAGCGCGGTCACGTCACCGTGCACCGCGCGCAGCCGGTCGCAGGCCGCCCGGGGCGCCGGGTGGGTGCCGGCCGCGATCCCGTCACCGCAGGTCAGGGTGACCGCCCGCTGGGGTGTGGCGGAGTCGGCGTGCTCGCCGCGCGCCACGGTGAGCGTGAGCACGGACGGCGTGGCCGCCGACGGTGCGGGCGCGGCCTGCGCCGCGGCGGCAGGCACGCCGAACCCGAGCACCGCGGCCATCAGGACGAGTGCCGCGGTGAGGATCTTGGCCGGAGTACGCATGGTGTGCGTCCTTTCCGAAGGCTGTGTCGGATGAGCGGTACCGAACACACACCGAAACAATCCGGTC
>DASSBO010000077.1:0-8908 GCA_035698655.1 Streptomyces sp. | reverse complement strand
CTCGGCAACCGCCACGGCCACCTGCTCCTTGTCCCCCGCCGACAGCGCCGTGTTCCCCTGCCGCACCGCCTGGTGCACCAGAGCCAGCGCCTGCGGCACCCCCAGATCGTCGTCCATCGCCTCAGCGAACGCCTCCGGCACCACACCGGCGGGCTCGACCCGCCCGGCCAGCTCCACCGCCCGGTGCAGGAAACCCTCGATCCGGGAGAACGCCGCATCCGCCTCCGCCAGCGACTCCTCGCTGTACTCGATCGTCGAACGGTAATGCGGCGTACCCAGGTAATAACGCAACACGATCGGCCGCCACCGCTTGACCATCTCCGAGACGAGGACGGAGTTGCCCAGCGACTTCGACATCTTCTCGCCGCTCATCGTCACCCACGCGTTGTGCGCCCAGTAGGCGGCGAAGGCGTCCCCGAACGCCTTCGACTGCGCGATCTCGTTCTCATGGTGCGGGAAGACCAGATCCACCCCGCCACCATGGATGTCGAACGCCGCACCCAGATACTTGTGCGCCATCGCCGAGCACTCCAGATGCCAGCCCGGCCGCCCCGCACCCCACGGCGTCTCCCACGACGGCTCACCCGGCTTGGCCGCCTTCCACATCGCGAAGTCCCGCGGATCCCGCTTCCCCGTCTCCCCCTCCCCCTCCGGCTGACGCAGATTGCCCAGCTCCTGGTTCGACAGGCCCAGGTAGCCGGGATACGAGCGGACGTCGAAGTAGACGTTGCCGTCCGACGCATAGGCGTGCCCCGCATCGATCAGCGCCCGCATCATCGCGATCATCTCCGGCACGTGCCCGGTCGCCCGCGGCTCATACGTCGGCGGCAGGCAGCCCAACGCGTCATACGCGTCATTGAACGCCCGCTCGTTCTCATACCCGATCGCCCACCACGGACGGCCCTGCTCCCCGGCCTTCACGATGATCTTGTCGTCGATGTCGGTCACGTTCCGCACGAACGTCACCTCATACCCGCGGTAGGCGAACCAGCGCCGCATGATGTCGAAATTCAACCCCGACCGGATATGCCCGATGTGCGGAGCAGCCTGCACCGTCGCACCACACAGGTAGATCGAGACACACCCCGGAACCAACGGGGAGAAGTCACGGATCTGCCGGGCATCGGTGTCGTACAGGCGAAGCGTTCCGGCCGGGGCGTCGGTGGGCACTGGTGTCGTCCTTTCACAGGGCTGTTTCGGCGGGACCGGCCACGGCGGCCGCCTCCGCGTCGTGACCATAGAGCCATGCCATGGCGCCGGGCCCGGCCGCGGACTGCATCGCCGCGTCACGGCGGCGCTGGCCGGCTCCGTCCGCGAGGTGCAGGGTGGCGCCGTTCGCCCGGGAGCCCTGCTGGACCGCGGTTGTCCGCGGGATGCGGAGCATGGCGTAGCGGCGCAGCGCCTCCGGTACCGGGTGCCCGTCCGTCAGGCACACGGCGAGGGCGGCGGCGTCCTCGACGGCCTGGTTGGCGCCCTGCGCCATGAAGGGGAGCATCGGGTGGGCGGCGTCGCCGAGCAGGGCGGTGCGGGCCGTGCACCAGCGGGTGACGGGGTCGCGGTCGTGCAGGGCCCAGCGGCGCACTTGGCCGGCGGCCTCGAAGAGGGCGCGCAGCAACGGGTGCCAGCCCCGGTAGGCGTCGAGGAGCAGCGCGGGGTCGCCCGCGGCCGACCAGGACTCGCCTACGGCGCACTGCGCGTCCTCCGCCGCGGGCACGGTGGCGGCGAAGCTGACCGTGTCGGCCGAGACCGGGTAGGTGACGCAGTGCCGTCCCGGCCCGGTCCAGACCCGCACGCGGGGCGCCCGCAGCGGGGCGGGCAGCCGCTCGGCGGCGACGAGGCCGCGGTAGATGTCCGTTCGGGCCGGGACGGGGGCGTCGGGCACGATCGTCGCGCGGACGCGGGAGTGGACGCCGTCCGCGCCGACGGCCACGGAGGCGCGGCGCGTGCGGCCGTCGGCGAAGTGGAGCCCGACGTCCTCCTGTTGTTCGTCGAGTCCGGTCAGCCGGTGGCCGAGTGAGACCGCGTCCGTCCCGAGGCGCGCACTGAGCGCGGCGTGCAGCCGGGCCCGGTGGACCGTGTAGTAGGGCGCCCCGTACAGCTGCTCGCACGCGGCGCCGAGCCGGATGCCGGCGACGGGGGTGCCGTCGTCCCAGCGGCGGGTCTCGACGGTCTCCACGCGCACCGCGCACTCCCGCAGCGCCTCACGCAGGCCCAGCCGGTGCAGCACCCGTACGGCGTTGGGTGCGAGCTGGAGGCCGGCCCCCGCCTCCGCGAACCGGCGGGTCTGTTCGTAGACGTGACACGGCGTCCCGGCGCGGCGGAGGGCGAGCGCGAGGGTCAGGCCGCCGATCCCGGCGCCGACGATCGCGACGTCCCCGCGCCGGGAGCGTGCCGTTGCGGACATCGCAGGGGCCTTCCCTACTGTTCCCGGCAGAACTCGTCGATGGCGTAGCCGACGTGCCGGTCGGCCGTGGGCAGGTGGCCCAGCACCTTGTCGCCCGGGCGCAGTTCGGTGCTGTTGAGCACGGTGCCGCCGGGGCCGAGCACCCGCACGTGCCAGTCGTCCTGGAGGATGAGGTTGGCCGTGCGGCCGTCCGGAGCCACCGCGTCGACGGAGATCAGCGGCCGGGTCTCGATCTTGACGCGTCCGACCGGGACCGTCCGGGTGCGCCCCTGCACGTTCACTGCGAGCACGGATCCGCCGGCGGTGAGTTCGCTGAGGTAGTTCGTCCGGCCGTGCCCGCCCAGCGTGTAGGAGTGGATGGCCCCGGCGTTGACCCGGAAGGGGCGGGTGGGCATGTACGGCAGGGGGTGCGTCTCGCTGACGCACAGGATCATCCCCTTGGAGTGTGAGCCGACCAGGATGCCCTCGTCCTTTCCCAGGTACGAGCAGGTGTCGACGCAGGCGCGCTCGCCCATGCCGATGTGTGCCGTGGCGGTGACCTCCAGCTCCACCAGGGCGATCTCCCCGGTGCCCGCGGTCGCGGCCTGCTTGAGCCGGGTGGCGTCGCCGACGGCGCGGCCGGGCAGCAGCACGCCGTCGGAGCCGAGTTCGAGGCAGCCGTAGACGACGCGGGCCTCCTCGATGTCGTCGGCGAGGGTGACCAGAGTGCCGTTCGCGCCGGCCGCGGCGGCGATGACGATCTCCAGCGGGATCTTGGTGGGGTCCTTGAAGAACAGGACGCTCCAGCGTTCCGTGCGGGCGGCCTGGCAGGCCTCTTCGAGCGACTCGGCGTCGGTGATCTCGACGTACCGGCCGAACTCCACGTCCGGGTGCGCGGCCTGCAGTGCGGCGCGCTCGGCCGGGGGCCCCGGGACGATCACCACCTGGGCCGTGCCGAAGTCCTCGCTCACCGGCCCGCCGGGGTGGAAGAGGATCCGGCGGACGGTGGGCGGCAGCCCCTCCAGGTGGGCCGGGTCGGCGGCGACGATCCCGTCGATCCGCTGGTGGACGGCCTCTTCCAGCACCGCCTGCCGCGCGTCACCCGAGTCCCGTATGTCAAGCCAGCACAGCTTCGTGGCGTTCATCCCGCCGTCCTTCCGTCAGTCGTACGGCACCTTCACCCGAGCCCTCGTGCACGAGTCCCGCGACGAGCGCGACGGTCCTGCGAGGGTCCTCGGACTGGAAGACGTTGCGGCCCATCGCCACGCCGGCGGCGCCGGAGAGCAACACCTGCTGGACGAAGCCGGCCAGGTCGCTCTCGGTGGCGCGCGGCGGCCCTCCGGCACAGAGCACCGGTATCGGGCAGGCCGCCACGATCCGCGCCATCTCGGTGGGCGACCCGACGTAGGGCGCCTTGACGATGTCGGCGCCGAGGTCGGCCGCGATCGTGACCGCGTGGGCGACGAGTTCGGGGGCGGCGGGGTCGGTGATGTGCGGGCCGCGCGGGTAGACCATGGCCATCAGCGGCAGGTTCCAGCGGTCGCACAGGTCGGAGACGGTGCCGAGGTCGGCGATCTGCCGGCGTTCGTCGAGCGACCCCATGTTGACGTGGAGGCTCACCGCGTCGGCGCCGAGGCGGAGGGCGTCCTCGACTCCGGTGACGAGGTACTTGGCGTCCGGGTCGGGGGCGTGCGCGGTACTGGCGTTGAGGTGGAGGATCAGCGACATCCCGGCGAAGCGTTCGGCGTCGATGTGCCGCAGGCTGCCCTTGTGCACGACCACCGCGTCCGCGCCGCCCGCGGCCAGCTGTCCGGCGAGCCGGTCGACGGTGCTGCCGCGCGGCACGACCGGTCCGTCGCTGATCGAGTGGTCGACCGGTGAGATCAACAGCCGTGACCCGTGGTGACGGTAGAGCCGGCGGAGGCGCAGCGCACGCGCGAAGTGCTGGTGGGTGGTCATACTTCCCTCCTTGCCAGAGCGGTGAGAAGCGCCTTGTCGGGCTTCCCGTGCGTGGTGAGCGGCAGCTCGTCCCAGAGGGCGATCCGGGCGGGCGCGTGCACCGGGCCGAGCTGCCCGGCCACGTGGTCGCGCAGCGCCTCCGGTGTCGCCGCGGCCCCGGTGCGCAGCACCACGGCGGCGTGCACGGACTCGACCCGGTCGGCGTCGGCGACGCCGTAGACGGCGGCCTGCACCACGTCGTCGTGCGAGAGCAGCGCCCGTTCCACGGCCCCGGGGTGGATCTTCAGCCCGCCGCTCTTGATGACGTGCCCGACCCGGCCGGTGAGGCGGAGGTAGCCGTAGCGGTCCCAGTGGCCGAGGTCGCCGGTGCGCAGCCAGCCGCCGCCGAAGACCTGCTCGTTGAGAGCCGGATCGGCCAGGTAACCGGTCATGACCGTCGGGGACTTCACGCACACCTCGCCGGTGCCGCCGCGCGGGACCTCCCGGCCGGTGCCGGGCTCGAGGACGCGCAGCTCGACCCAGGGGAAGGGGCGCCCGACCGTGGGCAGCAGCTCCGGCTCCAGGTGGTCGGAGGGCGTGAGGCTCGTGATGCCGCCGGCCTCGGTGGAGCCGTAGAGCTGGATCAGCGAACCGCCCAGGACCCGCACCGCCTCGGCGATGCGCCGCGGGGCGGCGGGGGTTCCGCTGTAGATGACCCGGCGCAGACCCGTCAGGTCGGTGTCCGGGAGGTCCGGATGAGTCACCAGGAGGTGCAGGTGCGGGACCGCGAGATAAACGTCGGTGACGCGGTGTTCGGTGAAAGCGCGCAGCACGGCGGCGGTCTCGAACCGTTCGTGCAGAATGACCCGGCCGCCCTCGGCGAGCGACGCGTCGATCATCGAGCCGACGGTATGACTGACCGGCGTCACCGCGAGAACCGTCGCGGGTTCGCTCTCGACCATGCGGCCGGGAAAGACCCCGACCGTGCGGTTCCAGGCGCGAAAGGACTGCAGGAGGGGTTTCGGGCGGCCGGTGGAGCCGCTGGTGAACGTGACGACGGCACGCCGTTCCGGTGCGTAGGGCGCGGGCGCCGGTGTTTCCCCGGTTTCCGAACCGCTATCGGGGCCCGGGTCACGGACGCCGAGGATTTTCAGCCGGCCGGGAATCGACCGGGAAATCTCCTGGGCGCGCGGTGCGTGTTCCGCGTCGACGAAGAGAAATCCGATGTCCGCACTCCGGACGATCTCCACCTGTTCCCGCACGGGGAGCATCTCGGAATCCGCGCGCGGATTGATGGAGCGGAGTTGGACGACCGCCGCTCCCAGGAAATGCGCGGCATAGCGCACGGTGAGCATGGCGGGGTGATTGGGTTCCGTGAGGATGCCCACGGTACTGCCCGGCCCGACGCCGGCGGCGTGCCCCGCCGCGATCGCGTCGCGGATCAGGCCGCCGAGGCCGGCCGCGGTGATCCAGCTGCCGCGCCAGTGCAGGACCTCGCGGTCCGGCGTGCGTGCCAGCCGGCCGATCACCCTGAGCACCTGGTGCTCGTGCCGCTCCCACGACTCATCGGCGGCGATGGGGAACGTGCTGGTCACATGCGTCCAATCCGGGATGTCGGGGGGTGTGCCCGCCCGGCCGGCAGCCGGGCGGGCACACCCGCAGAAGCGACGTCAGCAGCAGCAGCAGCTCGACGAGGAGGACGACGAGGAGCAACAGAAGGTGTTGCCCTCGACGGACACAGCCAGGCCACTCGACGCGCCCATCTCGGGCAGCGCCACGCTGTCGGAGACCTCCAGGACTTCGAGTTCCTCGATGTCGAACGAGTCGAACAACGTCTCAGAGTTCATGACGCCCCTTCGTTGTCGACGGGTCGTCAGCAGCAGCAGCAGCTGGACGAGGAGGACGACGAGGAGCAGCACGCGGTGTCGCCGCTCGAGGCGCCCATCTCGGGCAGCGCCACGGTGTCGGAGACCTCCAGGACCTCGAGCTCCTCGATGTCGAATGAGTCGAACAGCGTCTCAGAGTTCATGATGAACCCTTTCTCTGGGGTGGGTTTTCGCCGGACCGATCGACCGACGGGGCCGATACTGCCGAGCTGATTCACCGTCGGCAATCCCCGGTCCCCTCCGACTGACATTTATCACGACCGACCTTACGGGGGTCATGCCATTTCCTCGCCGCGCCCCGTCGCCGGCACCCCTGTGTAGTATCCGGCGGGGACACTCGGGCCCCTGCCGGATACCCGCAGCCAGAAACGGGGAATAGATGGTCACCGAATCCACGTGTCCCTCTCAGGTCGTCGTCGTCGGTTACGGCCCGGTCGGCCAGGTCCTCTCCCATCTGCTGGCGCGCAACGGGCACCGCACGACGGTTGTCGAGAAGTGGCCCCGCCCTTATCCGCTGCCGCGGGCCGTCTCGTTCGACGGACATGCCGGCCGGATCCTCGCCGGCACCGGGGTGAGCGACGCCCTGGCCCCGCACTGCCGGCCCTCGCCCGACTACGAGATCGACACCGCCGACGGCCGGACGCTGCTGCGCATCCCGCTCGCCGCGCGGGGGCGGCACGGCTGGCCGGACTCCACGTCGGTGTACCAGCCAGGGCTCGAGGCGGCCCTGGCCGAGCGGAACGCGCGGCTCGACGCGCTGCGGCTGCTGCGCGGCTGGGAGGCCGTCGACGTGGCGGACTGCGGGGACGAGGGCGCCCGGGTCACCGCGCGCGACGCCGCGACCGGCGAACTGCGCACCTTCCGCGGCGCGTTCGTGGTCGGGTGCGACGGAGCCGGCAGCCTGGTGCGCCGGTCCCTGGGCACCCCGATGACCGACCGCGGCTTCGAGCTGGACTGGATGGCGTGCGACGTGGTGCCGCACCGGCCGGCGGACTTCCCCCCGCGCCGCAACCTGCAGATCGCCGACCCGGCCCGGCCGCGGGTCGTGGTGCCCGCCGGACCCGGCCACCGCCGCTGGGAGTTCATGCGATTGCCCGCGGAGCCCTACGAGGAGTTCGCGACCCTGGCCAACGCCTGGCGGATGCTGGAGGCCTGCGGGGTCTCCCGGGACGCGGCGGAGCTGCAACGGCACGCCGTGTACCGCCTCGGCGCGCGCAACGCGGTGCGCTGGCGCGCCGGGAACCTGCTGATCGCGGGCGACGCGGCCCACCAGATGCCGCCGTTCGTCGGCCAGGGCATGTGCTCGGGCATCCGGGACGCCGCCAACCTGGCCTGGAAACTGGACCTCGTGCTGGCCGGGAAGGCCGGTGGGGCGCTGCTCGACAGCTACGGGCGGGAGCGCCGCCCGCAGGTCCAGGGCGTGGTCGACATGTCGGTACGGCTGGGTCGCCTCATCTGCGAGACCGACCCGCACGCCGCGGCCCGCCGGGACGAGGCGATGCTCGCCGCCCGCGCAGCCGATACCGCCGGCCCCTCCACGGAAGACGACTCCGCGGAAGACGACCCGTCCCGCGACGCGCTCACCGGCGGCTTCCTCCGGCTCGGCGCCGACGGGCGGCCGTCCGCACCGGCCGGCCGGCTCGCCCCGCAGGCGCGGGTGGCCGCCGCCGGCCGCAGCGGCCTGCTCGACGACGTGGTGGGACGCGGCTTCGTCCTGCTGACCCGGGACGACCCGGCGGAACTGCTGCACTCGGACCTCCTTCGGTCTCTGGCACTTCTCGGCGTACGGCCGGTGTGGCTGCGGCCCGCCGGCACGGGAGACGGCGCGGCGGTGGTGGACGTCGACGGGCGGTACCTGCGCTGGCTCTCCGGCCTGAACGCGGTCGCCGTGCTGGTCCGCCCGGACTTCTACCTCTACGGCGCCGGCCGCGACGCGGCGGACACGGAGGCGATGCTGGGCGGCTTCCTCCAGCAACTCGCTCCCGCGCCCGCCGCTTCCGGAGCCGCGCCCGCCCACTGAGCGCGGCTCCTTCCGCAACAGTCCTAGCGGAACCGGGCGCCCTCGTCCCTGCGGTGGGCGAAGACCGCCAGCGCGGCCATCGCCACCGTCCAGCCCACGAAGCTGCCGATCGCGACCGGGTCGACGTCGAGGTCACCGACCGCCGCCCACATCATCTCGACGGCGCCGCGGCTCGGCAGGAACGGGGCGATCGTCTCGACGAACCCGGGGGCCTGGCCGGGGGCCGACAGCAGCCCGCCGCCGAACGCGAGCGGGAAGAAGATGATCTGGACGACCGCCAGCGCCGCCTTGGTGGGCAGCAGATAGCCGATGGCCAGCCCCATCAGCGTGAACGGCAGCGAGGCGACCACGACCACGCCGAGCGCCTCGAGGAACTGCAGCGGGGACAGCGTCGCCTCGGTCGTCAGCGCCGCGATGACGACCACGGGCAGCAGCGAGACCAGCATCATCACCATCTGGGTCGCGATCCGCCCGCCGAACTTGGCCCAGGGGCCGGCCGGCAGCGTGCGCATGTACGGGTCCCAGGGCTTCGAGCGGTCCTCGGAGACGCCGATGCCGTGGCCGAAGAGGTTGCTGATGATGGCGGCGAACACCACCATCGAGGCGGTGGCGTAGGTGGCGCCCTGCGGGTCGTCGCCGACGGCCGGCACGACGAAGAAGATCATCGACGCCGCGGGGAAG
>DASSBO010000076.1:0-6810 GCA_035698655.1 Streptomyces sp. | reverse complement strand
TAGTCCCAGGCGGCACGCTGACCGCCGTAGATCTCGCTGCAGGGGTAAACGAAGCCACGGCGCTTGCTCAGGCTGACGATGGTGTCGATCTTGTCGGCGGCCACGGTGCTCTCTTCATCAACGACGACGGAATACCTCAGGCTACCGGCGGGAGAGGGTCCCGAACCAAATCCGTTCGCGGTGTGGTCGCCGGGGTTGCGGGCCGGTGCCGTCCGGCCGGTGCCGAACATCCAGCGGTGTTGACAATCGTTTCCATCTGAAGTGAAAATGACTGTCATGAACGCACGCCGACACCTCATACGCAGCACCGCCGCAGCAGGCGCCGTGGCCCTCGGTGCCCTCTCCCTGAGCGCCTGTGGCGGCGACGCGGCCGCGCAAGACGACACCGTGCAGGTCGTCGCGTCGTTCTATCCGATGGACTACCTCGCACAGCGCATAGGCGGCGACCACGTCACCGTCACCGACCTGACCCACCCGGGCGTCGAGCCGCACGACCTCGAACTCAGCCCGAAGCAGACCGTGCAGCTCGGCAAGGCCGACCTGGTCGTCTATCTCAAGGGGCTGCAGCCCGCCGTCGACAAGGCCGTCGCCCAGTCCGGCGTGGAGCACGTCGCCGAGGCGACCTCTTACACCACCCTCGAGGACCACGGCACGAATGTGGACGGCTCCGACCACGACCACGCGCACGCCGCCCACGGCCACGACGCCGCCGCCGACCCGCACATCTGGCTCGACCCCGTCCGCTACGCGAAGGTCGCGCAGGGCGTCGGCAAGGAACTGGCCGCCGCCGACCCCGACCACAAGGCCGACTACCGGAAGAACACCGAGAAGCTGGTCGACGACCTGCACGCCCTCGACGAGGAGTTCACCAAGGGACTGCACAACCGCGAGACCGACACCTTCGTCACCACACACGCCGCCTTCGGCTACCTCGCCGAGCGCTACGGCCTGCACGAGGTGGCCGTCTCCGGCATCGACCCCGAGTCCGGCTCGGTCAGCGGAGCCCACCTGAAGAAGCTGCACAAGGTCATCAAGCGCGAGGACGTCGGCACGGTCTTCTTCGAGACGGGCGCCAGCGGCAAGATCGCGCAGACCATGGCCGTCGACCTCGGCGTGCAGACAGCCGTGCTCAGCCCGCTCGAGACCGTCAAGGACCCCGAGCGCCAGGACTACTTCTCCGTCATGCACCAGAACCTCGCCGCGCTGCGGTCGGCACTGGACGCGAAGTGAGGACACCGGTGAACGCAACAGCCCACGAGACCGCCGAGGACGCCGACGGCCCGGAGCCGGTCATCGCACTGCGCGGGGCGAAGGCCGCGCTCGGCGGCCGGGACGTGCTGCGCGGCATCGACCTGACCGTCGGGCGCGGCGAGGTCGTCGCGCTGCTCGGCGTCAACGGGTCCGGCAAGTCCACGACCGTGCGCGCGGTGACCGGTCGCGTGCCGCTGACCGGCGGATCGCTGGCCCTCTTCGGCACCCCGCAGGCCCGTTTCCGCGACTGGCACCGCGTCGGCTACGTGCCGCAGCGCTCCACGGCGGCCTCCGGCGTCCCGGCCACCGTGCGCGAGGTCGTCACCGCCGGCCGGCTCGCCCGCACCGGGCTGCGGCCGCTGCGCCGCGCCGACCGCGCCGCCGTGCAGCGCGCGCTGGAGACCGTCGGGATGAGCAACCACGCCAAGGACTCGGCCGGCGCGCTGTCCGGCGGACAGCAGCAGCGCGTGCTCATCGCCCGCGCGCTGGCCGGCGAACCCGACCTGCTGATCATGGACGAACCGCTGGCCGGCGTCGACCTCGGCAGCCAGCGGGTGCTGGCCGAGACGCTGCGCAAGCAGGTCGCCGACGGCGCCTCCGCGCTGCTCGTGCTGCACGAACTGGGGCCGCTCGCCCCGCTGATCGACCGCGCGGTGCTGCTGCGCGACGGCCGGGTCGAACGCGTCGCCCACCCCGAGCGGCTGCACGACCTGGCCTGCCACCCGCACGACACCCCCGGCCCCGAGCAGGGCTCGGGCCTCGAGACCGGACTCCTGTCATGATCGAGCTTCTGCAGTACGACTTCATGCAGCGGGCGCTGCTGGCGGCGCTGCTCGTCGGAGTCGCCGCGCCGGCCATCGGCATCTACCTGGTCCAGCGGCGCCAGGCGATCATGGGCGACGGCATCGGCCACGTCGCCCTGACGGGCGTCGCCCTGGGGTTCCTCCTCAACACCAGCCCGGTGTGGGCCGCGGTCGTCGTCGCCGCGCTCGGCGCGGTCGCCATGGAACTCATCCGCTCCTACGGCAAGACCCGCGGCGACGTCGCCCTCGCCCTGCTGTTCTACGGCGGCATGGCCGGCGGCGTCATGATCATCAACCTGGCGCCGGACGGCTCCAACGCCAACCTGCTGACGTACCTGTTCGGTTCGATCACCCTGGTCTCCGCCTCCGACCTGATCACCATCAGCGTGCTCTCCGTGGTCGTGCTGGCGGTCTGTCTGGGCCTGCGCAGGCAGCTGTTCGCCGTCTGCCAGGACGAGGAGTTCGCGCGCGTGACGGGACTGCCGGTGCGGATGCTGAACCTGCTGATCGCCGTCATGGCCGCGCTGACCGTCACCGTCGCGATGCGGGTCGTCGGGCTGCTGCTGGTCAGCGCCCTGATGGTGGTGCCGGTCGCCGCCGCCCAGCAGGCGACCCGCGGCTTCGCCGCGACACTGGGTGCGGCGACGCTGATCGGGGTGCTGGTGACCGTCTCCGGCACCACGACCTCCTTCTACCTGGACGTGCCGCCGGGTGCCACCATCGTGCTGTACGCGATCGGCGTCTTCGTGCTGGTGACGCTGCTGGCGGCGCCGTTCGCGCGGCGCCGCGCACGCAGAGCGAAGGCCGCCCAGGAGCTCGCTCCCGCCGACGGCGCGCCGGTGAGCGCCTGACTCCCGCGGGTGCCGCCTGCAGCGGCACCCGCCCTGGCACAATTGGCCCCCAACCCGAACCCGAGGAGGAAACGGTGGTCACCGCAGGCCCCCCGGTCCGCGGACGGTCGACCCGGCAGCGCGCGGCCGTCGCGGCGGCGCTCGCCGAGGTCGAGGAGTTCCGCAGCGCACAGGAACTGCACGACATGCTGCGGCACCGCGGCGACTCGGTCGGGCTGACCACCGTGTACCGCACGCTCCAGTCGCTGGCCGACGCCGGCGAGGTGGACGTGCTCCGCACGGACGACGGCGAGGCGGTCTACCGCCGCTGCCACAGCGACGACCATCACCACCACCTGGTGTGCCGCAAGTGCGGCCGTGCGGTCGAGGTCGAGGGCCCCGTCGTGGAGAAGTGGGCGGCGGCGATCGCCGCGGAACACGGCTTCGTGGACGTGGGCCACACGGTCGAGATCGTCGGCACCTGCACCGACTGCGCAGCGTCCTGACCGGCGCGGTCGGACGGTTCGGCGCTGCGGCGCCGGGAAGACGGGCGGTATGGCGACGAGCTGGGTGGGACGAAGTGCCGCGGAGATCGCGGCGGCGGTGCGTGCCGGTGAGGTGACGGCGCGGGACGTCGTCGCCGCGCACCTGGACCGGATCGCGGACCTCGACGACCGGATCGGCGCCTTCCGGCGGGTGCGGGCCAAGGCCGCGCTCGCCGAGGCCGACGCGGTCGGCGCGCGGGCGAACCTCGCCGACCTGCCGCTGGCCGGGGTGCCGGTGGCCGTCAAGGACAACCTGGCCGTGCGGGGTGAGGCCGCCCGCAACGGTTCGGCCGCGACACCGGACGTGCCGGCCTCGTCCGACCACCTGCTGGTGGTGCGGCTGCGCGCCGCCGGGGCGGTCGTCGTCGGCCTGACGAACGTGCCGGAGCTGTGCGTCTTCGGCACCGGCGACAGCGTGTACGGCATCCCCCGCAGCCCGTGGGACGTCTCCCGCACCGCGGGCGGTTCGTCGGGCGGCAGCGCGGCGGCGGTGGCCGCCGGGATGGTGCCGCTCGCGCTGGGCAACGACGGCATGGGGTCGCTGCGCATCCCGGCCGCGCAGTGCGGGCTGCTCACCGTCAAGCCGGGCTTCGGCGTGATCCCCGCGGGGATCGGCCGCGGCGACTGGTTCGGGATGGCGGAGAACGGCCCGCTGGCGACGACGGCCGAGGACGCGCGGCTGATGTTCGGGGTGCTGGCCGGGGAGCCGGTTCCCGAGCCCGCCGCAGCGGACGAGCCGCTGCGCATCGCCGTGTCCGTCCGCTCGCCGCTGCCCGGCGTGCCGGTCTCCCGCGAGGACGCCGCGGCCGCACGCGACGCGGCCGCCGTGCTGGCCGGCGCCGGACACGAGGTGCGACGGGCCGACCCGCCCTACCCGGCCTGGCTCGGCGCCGCCGCGCTGGCCCGCTGGACCGCCGGAACCGCCGAGGACGCCCGGGCACTGGAGCCGCGGCTGCTGGCCCGCCGCACCCGCCGGCACGCCGCCGTCGGACGGCTCACCTCCCGCACACCGCTGGTGACGGGCGACGTACGGGCCCGGCTGCAGGCACGGCTGGAGCCGTTCTTCGCCGAGCACGACGTGCTGCTCACCCCGGCACTGGCCCGCCAGGGCCCGGCCGCCGTGCCCTGGCACGAGCGGGCGTGGCTGTCGAACCTGGTGACGAACACCCGGTTCTCCCCGTTCACCCCGCCGTGGAACCTGGCCGGGTGGCCGGCCATGGTGCTGCCGGCCGGGCGCCGCCCGGGCGGGCTGCCGGTCGCCGTCCAGTTCGTGGCGATGCCCGGCGGTGAGCACCGGCTGCTGGACCTGGCGGCCCGGTTCGAGGCGCTGCAGCCCTGGCCGCGCACCGCGCCGGCCTGACGGGCGCGGCTCAGCCCTCCGCGGCGCCCGGCTCGCCTGGCTGGACCGGCTCGGCGCCGCCGAAGCGGCGGTCGCGGCGGGCGTACTGCAGGCAGGCGTCCCACAGGTTGCGGCGGTCGAAGTCCGGCCACAGCACGTCCTGGTAGACCATCTCGGCGTACGCGCTCTGCCAGATCAGGTAGTTGGACGTGCGCTGCTCGCCCGAGGGCCGCAGGAACAGGTCGACGTCGGGGATGTCGGGGAAGTAGAGGTACTTGGCGAACGTCTTCTCGTTCACCTTCGACGGGTCCAGCTTCCCGGCCCGCACGTCCTCCGCGATCGCCTGCGCCGCGTCGGCGATCTCCGCACGGCCGCCGTAGTTGACGCAGAAGTACAGCGTCATGGCGTCGTTGTCCTGCGTCTGCTCCTGGGCGACCTGCAGTTCCTGCACGACGGACTTCCACAGCTTGGGCATCCGGCCCATCCAGCGGATGCGGATGCCGAGCTCGTCCATCTCGTCGCGGCGGCGGCGGATCACGTCCCGGTTGAAGTTCATCAGGAAGCGGACCTCGTCCGGGGACCGCTTCCAGTTCTCGGTGGAGAAGGCGTACAGCGACAGGTTGCGCACGCCGAGCTCCAGGCAGCCCTTGAGCACGTCCATCACGACGCCCTCGCCGACCTTGTGCCCCTCGGTGCGTGGCAGGCCGCGCTGCTTGGCCCAGCGGCCGTTGCCGTCCATGACGACCGCCACGTGCTCGGGCACCAGGTTCGCCGGGATCTGCGGCGGCCGGGCACCGGAGGGGTGCGGCTCGGGGACTGCGTAGTCGGCGGAGGTGCGACGCTGCCGGGACAGCATTCCGCGACGGGCCATGGGTGCTCAGCTCCAGCGGGTCGTGGGACGTGCGGGGGCCGGCGCCCCCTCGGGAGACTAACGGACGCGTCCTACTGGCGGACGAAGCGCAGGGAGCGCAGCCCGCGCTCCAGGTGCCAGTGCAGGTAGGCGGAGACCAGCCCGTTGCCCTCCCGTACGTGCCGGGCCTCGGCCGCGTCGGCCGTCTCCCAGTCGCCCGTGAGCAGGGCGCCCAGCAGGCGCAGCGTCTCCGAGGACGGCACGACGCTGCCCGGCACCCGGCAGTCGCCGCATACGGTGCCGCCAGCCGAGACGGAGAAGAACCGGTTGGGGCCGGGCAGTCCGCACCGGGCGCAGTCGGCGAAGCTCGGTGCGTAGCCGCCGACCGAGAGGGAGCGCAGCAGGAAGGCGTCCAGGACGAGGCCGGGCGCGTGTGCGCCGGCGGCGAGGGTGCGCAGGCCGCCGACGAGCAGCAGGTACTGCTGGACGTTGGGTTCGCCCTCGTGGTCGGTGAACCGCTCGGCGGTCTCCAGCATGGCGGTGCCGGCCGTGTAGCGGTCGTAGTCGCCGACGATGCCGCCGCCGTAGGGGGCGATGGTCTCGGTCTGGGTGCACAGCGGCAGGCCGCGCCCGACCAGTTCACCGCCGCGTGCGAAGAACTGCACGTCGACGTGGCTGAACGGCTCGAGCCGGGCGCCGAACTTCGACTTGGTGCGCCGCACGCCGCGCGCGACCGCGCGGACCCGCCCGTGCCCGCGGGTCAGCAGCGTGATGATCCGGTCCGCCTCCCCCAGCTTCTGGGTGCGCAGCACGATGCCGTCGTCGCGGAACAGGGTCATGGACCCATTCTGGCGTATGGACGGTGCGGCCGGGGGTCAGGACTGGGTGCAGGCGGCGGCCAGCAGCCGGTTGGTGTCCTCGGTCTCCAGACACAGCACGCGCCCGACGGTCTCCAGGGTGTCGCGCTCGGCGGGCCGGTAGGGGCCGTCGGCCAGGGCGACGGCCGCACCCTGCAGCAGCAGGCTCTCCCGCCCGGCGGCCGCCAGGTGCGGGGCCAGCGCGCCGAGGGCGACACCGAGTTCCGCCTCCATGGCGGGCCCCTCCTCCCCCTCGCCGACGACGTCGAGCAGGGTGAGCAGTTGTTCCTCGGAGCAGCCCTCGTAGCCGGCTTCGCGCACAGTGTGCACGGCGG
>DASSBO010000075.1:0-16270 GCA_035698655.1 Streptomyces sp. | reverse complement strand
CGCGTCGGTCTGCGTGCACCTCGTCCAGCGCGGCTACGCGGTGCGGCTGGTCACCGACACCGGGCTGCTGGGCCCCGGATTCGACGACACCTCCTTCCCGGGCGACCCGACCGACGCCGCGGGCCTGCTGCTGGACACCCTGGCGGTGCTCGAGCACTCCTCCGCAGCCGGTCTGGCGAGTGCCTTCGCCACGCTGCGCGGCGCCGACCCCGGCGGGGAGGGCCTGCTGATCGCCTTCACCGGCCTGCTGGACGAGGGGCAGGCGGCGCTGATGTCCCGGATCCGCCAACGGGCGCGCCGCGGGATCGTCCTCACCACCCACCCCGGCCAGGCGGACGAACCGTCGACCTCGGCGCTGCACGAGGCCGGCTGGACGGTGCTGGCCGGGGGCCCCGGCCGGCCGCTGTCCACGCTGTGGCAGGAGGCCGACCGGCTCTCGGTGCAGGGACCGGCGTGGTGAGCGGGCGCGGGCGTCTCACGGTGTGCGCGGCCGTCGCCGCGCTGGCCTCGGCCTGCGCGCTGCTGCCGCTGGTCACCCCCTTCAGCTGGCTGCTGTCGGCGATGCTGCTGGTGGCGGTGCAGAGCTCGGTGGGCGCGGCCACCCGCCGGATACCCCTGGCCAGACCGCTCACCGTGGGTGCGCAGGCGCTGGTGTCGCTGCTGCTGCTGACGCTGTTCTTCGTCCGCGACGACGCAGTGGGCGGGATCATCCCCGGTCCCGGCGCCTTCGAGGGCTTCGGCGCCCTCCTCGCACAGGGCGGGCAGGACGTGAGCCGCTACGCGATACCCGCGCCGGCGACGCCCGGCATCCGGCTGATGCTCGTCGGCGGGGTGCTGGCGATCGCCCTGCTCGTGGACGCCATCGCCGTCACCTACCGCAGCGCCGCGCCCGCCGGGCTGCCGCTGCTGGCGCTGTACTCGGTCGCGGCCGGGCTGTCCGACGGCGGCGCCCGCTGGCTGTGGTTCCTGTGCGCGGCCGCGGGCTACCTGCTGCTCCTGCTGGCCGAGGGGCGGGACCGGCTCTCGGGCTGGGGCCGGCTCTTCACCTCGGGGCCCGGGCCGGCGGGCCGCGTGGGCGGGGTCGCCTCGGGAGGCGGCGGGGCGGCCAGGGCACCGGTGCGCGCCGGCCGGCGGATCGGCGCGGTGACGCTGGGCATCGCCCTGACGGTGCCGGCGGTGCTGCCCACCCTGGACGGCGGACTGCTGGACACCCTCGGCGAGCGCGGCGCCATGACCGGCGAAGGGGGCACCGTCACGGCGGTCAACCCGCTGGTCGCACTCCAGGACAGCCTGAACCAGCCGGAGAACCGCACGGTCCTGACCTACCGCACGACGGCGGCCACCTCTCAGGGCATGTACCTGCGCATCGTGGCACTCGACGAGTTCGACGGCTCGTCCTGGAAGCCCTCGCGCCGCCGGATCGTCAAGGTCCGGCATCCGCTGCCGCCCCCACCGGGCCTGTCCGCCGACGTGCGCACCGAGAAGGTGCGCACCTCCATCGCGGCGGCGGACTGGTACGCCCAGAACTGGCTGCCCATGCCGTATCCGGCCGCCGACGTGCAGATCGACGGGCGGTGGCGGTTCGAGCCGGTGGGCCGGACCCTGGTCGGCGACCGGGGCCAGACCACGCGCGGAGTCCACTACACGGTGGAGAGCCTGCGGGTGGAGCCCACCCGCGAGCAGCTGGCGAACGCCCCGGAGCCGGACCCGGACCTGGTCGAGGAGTACACCGACGTGCCCGCGTCACTGCCGAAGGTGGTGCACAAGAAGGCGCTGCAGGTGACCAAGGGGGCGGACAACGACTACGAGCGTGCGGTGAAGCTGCAGGACTACTTCGCCGTGGACGGCGGCTTCACCTACGACACGCACGTGAAGGCGGGCAGCGGCACCTCGGCCATCGCGCGGTTCCTCGAGCAGAAGCGGGGCTTCTGCGTCCACTTCGCCTTCACCATGGCGGCCATGGCCCGCACGCTGGACATCCCGGCGCGGGTCGCGGTCGGCTTCACGCCCGGCACCGAGAGCGACAGCGGCGTGATGAAGGTGGGGCTGCAGGATGCGCACGCCTGGCCCGAGCTGTACTTCGAGGGGGTGGGCTGGACCCGGTTCGAGCCGACCCCGACCCGCGGGACCACCCCTTCGTACGCGATGCCGGAGGCCACCGGCGGGGACGGCGGCTCCGACACGGCCGTCCCGCCGATGCAGCGGCCGGACACCGAGCCGGGCCCGGGCTCATCGCGGAAGTCGGAGGCGTGCCCGGTGGCCGAGAAGCGGCTGGACCCGACATGCGGGACCACACAGGATGCGCCGACGGCCGCGCCGGTCGGCGGCCGGCCGCCGGCCGGTGTGACCCTGAGCCTGGTGGCCCTGGCGGTCCTGCTGCTGTGTCTCCCGCTGTTCCCGTGCCTGTGGCGGGTACGGGTGCGCCGCCGGCGGCTGCGGACCGGGGCGGGCACACTCGCCGCGTGGCAGGAGCTGCTGGACTCCGGCTGGGACTACGGCGTGCTGCCCGATCCGTCACAGACGCCGCGCCGGGTGGCCGAGCGGCTGGCGGCCGCCGGGGCCTCCGGCGAAGGAGCCGGGGAAGCGGCGCACCGGGTGGCGCTGGCCGTGGAGCGGGAGCTGTACGCGCCGGGACCACAGCCCTCGGACGGACAGGCACCGGACGTGCGGCGGGTGCGGGCCGCGCTGCGGGCGGGGGCGTCGCGCGGTGCGCGACTGCGGGCGACGCTGTGGCCGCGGTCGGCGAGGCGGGTCGTGTGGTCCCTCGCGGCGCGCCGCCGGGCGGCCGGCGACCGGTGGCGCTCCCGGGTGTCGCGGCTGACGCGGGCGGCACGGCCGGCCCCGTGAGTACGCGAAAGGGCCGCCCGGCCGGGCGGCCCTTCGGCGAAGTGGCGTGCAGGACGTCCTACTCGTGTTCGTCCCGTCGGCGCTGCCAGCGCTCCTCGATGCGGTCCATGACCGAGCGGCGCGGCCGATGGGCACGTCCGGGGCCGTGCGTGGACTGCTCGGCCGCCGACTGCTCCTCACCGGCGCGGGGCGCCTTGCGCCAGCTGGTCACGCCGAGCACGGCGCAGCCGAGCATGACGAGGAAGCCCGCGACACTCACCCACACCTGCTGGGCGACCATTCCGGCCATGAGGAGCGCGATGCCGACGGCGAAGCCCGCAGCCGCCTGATACACCCGGCGGCGGGTGTACTTGCGCAGCTCGCTACCCTCGAGCGCTGTCGCGAACTTGGGATCTTCGGCGTACAGCGCTCGCTCCATCTGCTCGAGCATTCGCTGCTCGTGGTCAGAGAGCGGCACGGGTTCCTCCTACTCGTCGGTCGCGGGGGCGACCGGGATCCGACGTCTCAAGGATAAGCAGGGAATCGCCCCCGAGAAACCCGCCCTCGCCGCCGTTCACGTCGATCTGCGCCGCGGTGCCCCTCGGAGTTGACGCCCGGTTCGTCCTCCGCAGTCCGTGCATTCCCTCACCGCCTTTCCGCCATGCCGGACGGTGTGTCTCGATCATACGGCGACACGCCCCCGAAAGGGCGGGGTGTGCCGATGAGCGATCGGCCGGACACCGAGCGCAGCGCGCCCGGCCGCGCTCAGCCGCGCTCGGGCACCTCGGCCAGCACGTGGAGCCGGCTCGCCACCGACTGGAAGGCGGGCAGCGCGGCGGCGGCCGCCTCCAGCTTCGCGAGGGCGTCCAGGGCGTCCGGTTCGGCGTCGACGAGGGCGCCGGGCACCAGGTCGGTGAAGACCCGCACGCCGTGCACGCCGACGACGTCCAGCCCGGTGCCGGCGACCAGGTCGGTGAGCTGCTCGCCGGTGAAGCGCCGGGGCACCGGGTCGCCCTCGCCCCAGCTGCCGTCGGGCGCGGTGAGCGCCTGCCGGGCCTCCGTGAAGTGGCCGGCGAGCGCACGGGCGAGCACCGCGCCGCCCAGCCCGGCCGCCAGCAGGCTGAGCGTGCCGCCCTCGGGGCGCAGCGCGGCGACGGCGTTGCGCAGCCCTTCGGCCGGATCCTCGACGTACTCCAGGACGCCGTGGCACAGGACGACGTCGTAGCCGCGGCGCTCGACGACGTCGAACAGGCCGCCGACGTCGCCCTGCACGCCGTGCACCCGGTCCGCGACCTCGGACTCCGCCGCGCGGCGTTCGAGGGCGAAGAGCGCGTCGGGACTCGGGTCGACCACGGTGACCCGGTGCCCGAGCCGGGCGGCCGGCACCGCGAAGTTGCCGGTGCCGCCGCCGGTGTCCAGCACGTCGAGGCACTGCCGGCCGGCCGCCTTCGCCCGTCGGTCGAGCGCGTCCCGCAGCACCTCCCAGACCACGGCGGTACGAAGGGTTGCGCTGGGGCGGGACATGACGGTGCTCCTCGGCGGCTCAGATGCGGGAGCCCCAGCTTAGAGGTATCCGCATGCGGGCCTACCCGGCGCGGGCCCGGGGCGCGGGCGGATCGTCGGGGGCGGTCCTCGGCTGCGGGAAGGCGGGCTGGGTGACCAGCGTGCGCTCCACGAGCCGCAGGAACATGCCCGCGGCGCGGACCAGGTCGTCCGCGTCCCGCCAGGTGGCCGCGCCGGCGATGCCGGCTTCGGCACGGGCACGGCGCGGCGCCCCGGAGGCGAACAGTGCGCTCCACTCGGTGAGCTCGGGCGCCACCTGCGGCAGCACGTCCCAGGCGCTGCGTATGGCCCGGCGGGCGCGCGGCGTGGTCTCGGGGCGCCCGCGTACGGCGAGCACGGCGGCCGCCGTGCGCAGCGCGGCGAGGTGGGCGGCGACGAAGCGCTCGTTGGGGGTCTGGAGGGCGGCCGCCTCGTCCAGGCCGTGCTGCGCCTGCGCGAGCAGGTCGAGTGCGGCGGGCGGGGCGGTGGATCGACGGAGTACGGGGTGGACATCGCTCGGGGGCCCGTGCATGGCGAACCTCCTGTCGTCTGTGGCCTTCTTCCGGTTTCGGCCCTGTGTCCACATGGTTGCGCGCAGCACTGACAACGACCCCGCCGTCGCCGCCCGAGGACCACTTCGGGCATACTTTTGAACTGACCGGTCAGTTCAAATCTTCGGAGGGCGGCCCGATGCGCGGGGACACGGCACAGGGGGCGGCGGTGACCGCCGAGGGGCTCGGCATGGACGGGCCCCGCGGCCGGGTCTTCCACGACGTCTCGCTGCAGGCGCCGCCCGGTGCGCTGATCGCGGTGCGGGGCCCGTCCGGGTCGGGCCGCACCTGCCTGCTGCTCACCCTGACCGGCCGGATGAAGCCGACGACCGGGCGGGCAGAGGTCGCCGGCCACCGGCTGCCCCGGCGGGCCGCCGCCGTACGGCGGATCAGCGCGCTGGGCCCCGTCCCCTCGGTCACCGACCCGGAGCCGGCCCTCAGCGTCGCCGAGCACCTGCGTGAGCGTGCGCTGCTCGAGGGGCGCTTCGCCGCCTCCCCCGCCGCCGTCCTGCACCCGCGGCGCGAGCGGGCCACCGCGCGCACCCGGGCGCACGAGGCGCTGGCGGCGGCCGGGCTGGCACCGGATTCCCTGGAGCGGGGCCTGCGCACCCCGGTGCGCGACCTGGAACGGCCGGCAGTCTTCCGCCTCGGCGTCGCCCTGGCGCTGACCGCGTCGCCGCGGCTGCTCGCCGTGGACGACGTCGGCCACAAGCTCTCCGCCGCCGAACACGCGGCCGTCTGGGACCTGCTGCGCTCGCTGGCCGACCGCGGCATCACCGTGCTGGCCGTCGGCGAGCCTCCGGACGGCGTCGAGGCGCTGACCGTCCGCACCGGCCCCGACAAGGAGGACGTGTGATGCGCGCGCCCAGGCTCGCCGTCATGGAACTGCGCCGGTTCGGCAGGGGACGCCTGCCGCGCGCCGCGATGGCCGCCATGCTGCTGCTGCCGCTGCTCTACGGCGCGCTGTACCTGTGGTCGTTCTGGAACCCCTACGACCGGCTGGACCGCATCCCGGTCGCCCTGGTCGACCAGGACCGGGGCGCCCGGGTGGACGGCGACCGGCTGCAGGCCGGCGACGCGCTCGTCGAGGAGCTCCGGCACAGCGACACCTTCGACTGGCGGCTCACGGACGCCGCCGACGCCCGCGAAGGCGTGGAGGACGGCCGGTACTTCCTGTCCCTGACCGTGCCCGAGCACTTCAGCGAGCACCTCGCCTCCAGCGCCGGCGACGATCCGAAGACGGCCGCGCTGCGGGTGCGCACCAACGACGCCAACAACTACATCGTCGGCCAGCTCTCCCGCACCGTCTTCTCCGAGGTGCGCGCGGCCGCCTCACAGAAGGCCTCGCGCCGGTTCTATGACCGGATCTACCTGGCCTTCTCCACCCTGCACGACCGCACCCAGGACGCCGCCGACGGCGCCGGACGGCTCGAGGACGGCATCGGCCGGGCACGGGCCGGCGCGCACGACCTCGCCGACGGCCTGGACCGGGCCGCCGGCGGCTCCGAACGGCTCAAGGACGGCACGCGACGCCTGCAGACGGGCGCGGGGAAGCTCGCGTCCGGCGCGCAGCAGGTGGCCGACGGCACCGGCAGACTCCGCGCACGGGTCGACGCCGTCGCCGGAAAGGTACGGCCGTTCCTGGCCGAACACGGTGACGAGATCGGCGCCGCGGCCCACGACGTCGCCCGGGCGAGCGCGAAACTCGAGGACCACCTGGCCGACCTGCCGCAGGCCGCACGGACGGCCCGCGACGCCGCACGCCGGGCCGCCGACGGCGTACAGGCCGCCCACGACGAACTGTGCACCGGCGCCGCGCCCGAGGGCAGCCTGCTCACCGGGCTGCCACCCCACACCTGCGCCCGCCTCGCCGCGGCGGCCGACGACGCCGACGAGGCGGCGGACGCCGCCGCACACGCCGACGCACTGCTGCAGGACCACGAGAACCTCGACGAGCTCGGCAGCCACCTGGGCCGGCTGCACGACGCCGCCCTGGAACTGGCCGACGAGGCCCCGCACCTGGACGAGGACCTGGACGCCGCCGTGGCCAGGATTCACCGGCTCGACGACGGCGCCCACCAGGTCGCCGCCGGCGCCGCCCGGCTGCACGAGGGACTGTCCACCGCGCACTCCGGCGCAGCCGCACTGGACACCGGCATCGGCCGGCTGGCCACCGGGGCCGACACGCTCAGCGGCGGCATGTACAAGCTCTCCGACGGCTCCGCCCGGCTCGCGGACGGACTGCAGGCGGGCGTGGCGAAGATCCCCGACTACGACGAGGCGGAACGCGACGCCCGCACCGGGGTGATGTCCGACCCGGTCGCGCTGGACGCCGCCAAGACGCACGCCGCCCCCAACTACGGGACGGGGTTCGCCCCGTACTTCATCCCGCTGTCGCTGTGGGTCGGCGCGATGGTCGCCTACATGCTGCTCCCGGCCCTCAACCGGCGGGCGCTGGCGGCCGGTGCGCCCGCCTGGCGGGTGGCGCTGGCCGGCTGGCTCCCGGTCGCGGCGATCGGCGCGGTGCAGGCGGCGGCGCTGCTGAGCGTCCTGCACTGGGGACTGGGCCTGCAGATGGCCCGCGCTCTGGGCACGGCCGGCTTCCTGCTGGTCGTCACGGCGTCCTTCACCGCGCTCGTGCAGTTCTTCACCGCACGCTTCGGACCGGCCGGCCGGATCATCGTGTTGGCCCTGCTCATGCTGCAACTGACCTCGGCCGGCGGCACGTACCCGGTGCAGACCAGCCCGGGCTTCTTCAACGCCCTGCACCCGTGGCTGCCGATGAGCTACGTCGTCGACGGGCTGCGCCACCTGATCACCGGCGGAGGTCTCGGCCCGGTGTGGCAGGCGTGCGGCGTGCTGGCGGCCTTCGCCGCGTGCGCCCTCGCGCTCACCGCGCACACCGCGCGCCGCAGCCAGATGTGGACGATCGACCGCCTGCACCCGGAGATCAGTCTGTGAGAATCTCCGCCATGAGCACCAGCAGCGCACGGCGCGACGCGACACGTCAGAAGCTCTACGAGGCCGCCGTCACCCTCATCGCCGAGCAGGGCTTCTCGTCGACCACCGTGGAGGAGATCGCCGAGCGCGCCGGGGTCGCCAAGGGCACCGTGTACTACAACTTCTCCAGCAAGACGAAGCTGTTCGAGGAGCTGCTGCGGCACGGCGTCGAACTGCTCACCACCGACCTGCGGCAGGCGGCCGAGGCCGCCGTGACGGCCGGCGGCTCCCAGGTGGACGCGCTCGACGCGATGATCCGCGCCGGACTGGTGTTCATCGACCGCTACCCGGCCTTCACCCAGCTCTACGTGGCCGAACTGTGGCGCACCAACCGCGCCTGGCGGGACACCCTGACCGTCGTGCGCAGCCAGGCCGTCGCGGTGGTGGAGGAGGTGCTGCGCCGTGGCGTGGCGGACGGCGAGCTGAGCGGCGAGATCGACATTCCGCTCACCGCGGCCGCCCTCGTGGGCATGGTGCTGGTGGCGGCCCTGGACTGGCAGGCGTTCCAGCCCGAGCGGTCCCTCGAGGACGTGCACGGCGCGCTCTCGTTGCTCCTGCAGGGACGCGTCGGCGGGTGCGCGCCGTAGCCCGCACCCGCCGACATCCCCCGTTCCCCCGTCACCCCCGGGTCTTCCCCCGTTCCCCCGGTATCCCCTCCGGTGAACGCCGCTGCTCCGCCGCCCCGTGCCGGCGGTGCGGGCTGCGTTCCCCGGTGATCCACACTCTGCCGTGTGCGGCCGTCGCCGCCCATCCGTGCGGATACTCAACCGCGCGACTAGGTACCCGTACTCACAAGGTGGGTACGGCGCCCCCGATCGAGTCGCCGGTCATGGCAAGGATTGCGGTGATCGGCGCCGGCATGGGCGCCATGGCGGCGGCCGCGCGGCTGGCCGTCGCGGGGAACCGGGTGACGGTCTGCGAGCAGTCCGCCACCTACGGCGGCGCGGTGCGGCGGCACCGGCGCGACGGCTTCGGCTTCGACACCGGCCCCGGGCTGCTGCACCTGCCCGCCGTCTACCGCGACCTGTTCGTCAAGACCGGGAAGCAGCCGCTGGAGGAGTGCGTCGCCCTCCGGCAGGTCGACCCGGCCGCCCGGCACCACTTCGCTGACGGCACCGTCGTCACGCTGCCCGCCGTGTCCCGCGCCGGGATCTGCGACGCGCTCGATGCGGCCCTGGGCGCCGGCGCCGGAGATCGGTGGTCCGAGCTGCTGAACCGGGGGCGCACGGTGTGGGAGGCGACCCGGCGCCCGCTGCTGGAGGAGCCGCTGCTGCCGGGCGGCGCCCGGCTCACCGCGGACCCCTACCCGGCCGCCCGGCGCGGCCTGCTGCGCCGCCGGCCCACCACGCTCTCGGCCGTCGGACGGGCCGAACTGCGCGACCCGCGGCTGGTGGCGCTGCTGGAGAGCTTCGCCCGCTCCCACGGCCTGGACCCGGAGCGGACGCCGGCATCGGCCACCGTCCTCCCCTACCTGGAACAGACCTTCGGGAACTGGTACGTGCGCGGCGGGATGCGGGCGCTCGCGCGCGCCCTGTACGAGCGGTGCCTGGCCCGCGGCGTCGAGTTCCGCTTCGAGGCACGGGCGACCCGGGTGACGGAGGCCGGCGGCCGGGCCACCGGCGTCGAACTCGCCGACGGCGAGGCGGTGGAGGCGGACGTCGTGATCGCCGGTACGCCGCTCCCCGGCGACCCGGCCGGCCCCGCGGCCCCCGGACAGGCACGGCTGACGGTGCTGGCCGCACTGCGCGGAGCCCGTCCCGCCGGCGTGCCGCACCGCACCTTCGTGCACACCGCGCGGCGCCTGGTCACCGTGCTGCGCCCCGACGACCCGCTGCTGCGCCCCGACGACGTGCACGAGTCAGCCGTGCTGTCCACGGCCGTGCCGGGCCCGGTCGACGATCCACAGCGGCTGGCCGACGAACTGCTGGCCGCGGCCGAGGACGCCGGGCTCGGCCTGGCCGACCGGCTGCTGTGGCGGGTCGTGCGCACCCCCGCGGACGACGAGGCGGACACGCTCTCGCCCGGCGGCCTCGTGCCCGCTCCGGCGCTGGCCGGCGCGGACGGCGCCTTCCTGCACGCCCCCAACCGGGGCGCGCTGCACGGCCTGTACCGGGCGGGCGGCTGGGCGCACCCCGGCGGCGGTCAGGCGCACGCCGGGATGTCCGGCGCGCTGGCCGCCGGCCTGGTGATCGAGGGGGACGCCTGGCGCGGCTCGCAGTAGCAGCCGTGTCTCAGTAACCGCCGCGCTGGTCGGTGTAGTAGTCGTAGCCGTCCTGGTAGGGGTAGTAACCCTGGGCGCTCTGCGGCTGGTACGGGTCCTCGCCCTCGCGCGGCTGCGGCACCCACACGCCCTCCGCTGGGGTGGCCTGCTGGGGCATGCCGTCGTACCCGGGCTGAGCGGCGTAGGGATCCTGGCCACCCGCCGGGTAGCCGCCGCCGTAGCCGGCGTAGTTCACCTCGCCGTAGCCGCCGTAGCCGCTGCCGTCGTCGTACCCGCCCTGCGGGTAGCCGGCCTGGACGTAGCCCGCCTGCTGGTCGTAGCCGGCCTGGTCGTAGCCCGGCGCCGGGTATCCGGCGGCCGCGGCGGCGTACGGGTCGTCGGGCTGCGCGGCGTAGCCGCCGCCGTAGCCCGCGTCGTACCCGCCGTAACCGGCGTGGCTCACGTCGCCGTAGCCGGCGTCGTACGCGGCGGCGGCCTGCTGCTGCCCGCCGTCGCCGTAGCCGATGTACGGGTCGGAGTAGGCGGCGTAAGCCTGCTGTCCGTATCCGGCCTGCTGCTCCTGATAGCCGGGCTGCGGCTCGGGGTAGCCGTACTGGTCCTGGTGGTCCGGCTGCCCGGTGAAGACGTTCTGTTCCCGCCCGTACACGCCGTACTCGCCGGTCTCCTCGGGCAGCGGCTGCGGCGCGTAGGCCGGCGGTTCGACGTCCGGCTGCCCGTAGGGGTGCTGCTCCTGCAGGTCCGACACCTCCAGGGACGGTTCCGCGTCCCCGGCGAACTCCGGTGCCGCACCGGCGTGTTCGTACTCCTCCTCGTCGCCGTCCCGGCGCCGCGACAGGCCGGGCAGGTCCGGCAGCCCGGGCAGCCCGTCCAGCGCCCAGCCGGCGACGAACCCCTTGCGGTAGGAGAGCGTCACCAGGGTCTGACCGACGGCGAACGCCACGGCGCCCAGGCCGATGACGACCACCGAGGACAGCAGCACGACGCCGACGACGACCGTGCCGAAGCCGAAGAAGGCGAGCAGCCGCCAGCGCAGTCGCGCCTTGTACTGCAGCAGCACCTCGCCGAGCAGCCACAGTGCGACCGCTCCGAACGCGATGTAGAGGACCGTCCAGCCCATGTACGCCCCTCTCCCGGCTGTCCTTCGGCTACCCGGCCTGCCTGCGCAGGCCCAGGTTCTCGTGAATCTCCAGCGTCGCCGTGGAGTGGTTGAGGGTGATGAAGTGGAGTCCGGGGACGTCCTCGGCCATCAGCCTCTCGCACAGCTCCGTGGCGTACTCGATTCCGACCGAGCGTACAGCGGACGGGTCGTCGCGCACCGCCAGGATGCGATCGGCCAGCTCCGGGGGGAAGGTCGCGTTGCTCAGCTGCGCGAACCTCTCGATCTGCCGCACGCTCGTGACCGGCATGATCTCGGGAATGATCGGAATGTCGCAACCCGCGGCCCGGACGCTGTCGCGCAGCCGCAGGTAATCCTCGGCACGGAAGAACATCTGGGTGATCGCGTAGTCGGCGCCGGCCCGGCACTTGTTCACGAAGTGCCGCACGTCGGTGTCCCAGTCGGCGGACCTGGGGTGCATCTCGGGGAACGCGGCGACGCCGACGCAGAAGTCGCCCGACTCCTTGATGAGTTCGACCAGCTCGGCCGCGTAGCTCACCCCCTGCGGGTGCCGCACCCACTCCCCCATCGGATCGCCGGGCGGGTCGCCGCGCAGCGCCAGCATGTTGCGGATGCCGGCGTCGGCGTACTGGCCCACGACGCGGCGGAGTTCGGCGCGCGAGTGGCCGACCGCGGTGAGGTGGGCGACGGGGGTCAGCGTCGTCTCGGCGGCGATCCGTTCGGTGGAGCGGACCGTGCCGTCCCGCGAGGAGCCGCCGGCCCCGTAGGTCACCGACACGAACGTCGGGGCGACCGCCTCGATGCGCCGCAGCGCGTTCCACAGGGACCGCTCGCCCTTCTCGGAGCGGGGCGCGAAGAACTCGAAGGAGTAGGACTTCTCGCCGGACGCCATGAGCTCCCGGACCGTCGGCGCGTGGTCGGTGCGGGTGGACGGGGTTCCAAGGGCCATACGTGCAGGCTAACCGGCCGGGCGGCGCCGCCCGCTCGTGTCCACGCAGTGGACGCTCACGCAGCCGTTCCGCGAGCTCGGCCGCGGCGGCACCGGGATCTTCCGCCTCGGTGACCGCCCGTACGACGACGGCGCGCCGGGCGCCCGCGTCCAGCACCTGCTCCAGGTTCTTCGCGTCGATGCCGCCGATCGCGAACCAGGGACGCACGGGCACCAGCGAGGCCGCGTAGCGCACCAGGGACAGCCCGGGGGCGTGCCGGCCGGGCTTGGTGGGCGTGGGCCAGCACGGACCCACGCAGAAGTAGTCGACGCCGACCTGGGAGATCGCCGCGTCGACCTCCGGCTCGGCGTGGGTGGAGCGGCCGATCAGCACGTCCTCACCATCCGGGCCGAGGATGGCGCGCGCGGCCGGCACGGGCAGGTCGCCCTGACCGAGGTGCAGCACGTCGGCGCCGATCGCGTGCGCCACGTCGGCGCGGTCGTTGACCGCCAGCAGCTTCCCGTGCCGCCGGCACGCCTCGGCGAAGACCGCGAGGTGCTCGAGCTCCTCCGCGGCTTCCAGGCCCTTCTCGCGCAGCTGGACGACGTCCACGCCGGAGCTGAGGACGGCGTCCAGGAACGCGGGCAGGTCGCCCTGCTCCCGGCGGGCGCCGGTGCACAGGTACAGCCGGGCGTCGGCCAGTCGCTCACGGGCGGTGCGGGACATCCGTCTCCCCTGCGGCAGGGGTGCGCGGGCCCCCTCCGCTGCCGGAGCGGGGGCCGCGCACCCGTCGGTGTGGTCTTCGGTGGTCTGCGCTCTCGCCGGAGGTCAGACGGCCAGCGCTTGGGCGCGCCGCTTGACCTCGGTGCCGCGGTTCTCCCGCAGCGCCTGGGCCGGCGTGCCCGGCAGGGTCTCGTCCGGAGTGAACAGCCACTCCAGCATCTCCTCGTCGGTGAAGCCGTCGTCCTTGAGCAGCGTGATGGTGCCGACCAGGCCCTTGACGATCCGGTCACCGGCGATGAAGTCGGCGGGCACCTGCAGCACCCGGTTCTCCCCGCGGCGCACGGCGATCAGCTGACTCTCCTTGACCAGCTGCCGCACCCTGGTCACCTCGACGCCGAGCTGTTCGGCGATGTCGGGCAGGGTGAGCCACTCGGGGACGAGTGCATCGGTCTTCGCGTTGATCTCGGTCACAGGCACCAGCCTGCCATCCACCGCCGACAGCCACTACCGGACCGCCTTCTTCAGCGCGACCGACTCGTCGGCCAGCAGGGTACGGTCCAGCCGGGATCCGGCCCGGACGATCTTGCGTGCCTGGGCGAGGTCGCGGGGGCGGCCGACGGCCAGCAGCGCGGTCAGCCGGTCCTCGCGCAGCCAGCACACCGACCACGAGGGACCGTTCGGGTCGCCCCGGTGCACGATCCCGTCGCCGTCCGAGTGCTGGCCGACGTACTGCACGAAGCGTCCGAACTGCTCGGACCAGAAGTAGGGCACCGGGTCGTAGCGGACGGCCTCGGTCCCGGCGCCGCCGGTCGCCTGGGCGACCAGGTCGGCGGCGACGACACGCGGTCCCTGCAGCGCGTTGTCCCAGTGGTGCACCAGCAGCCGCCGCCCGTAGCGGGCGGACGGGAAAGAGGCGCAGTCGCCGACGGCGTGCACGTGCGGCACCCCGGCACGGAGCCGGTCGTCGGCCCGCACCGACCCGTCCGGGCACAGCGGCACGCCCGAACCGGCCAGCCAGCCCGTCACGGGCCGGGCCCCGATGCCGACGAGCACCGCGTCGGCGGGCAGCCGCTCGCCGTCCGCCAGCAGCACGGCACCCTCCTCGACGGCGCGGACGGGCGCGCCGGTGCGCAGTTCCACCCCGCTGTCGGCGTACCAGCACGCCATCGGCCCGGTGACCTCGGCGGGAAGCGCGCCGGCCAGCGGCCGGTCCGCTGCCTCGACGACGGTGACCCGGCAGCCGGCCTCGCGGGCCGCGGTGGCGAACTCGGCGCCGATCCAGCCGGCCCCCACCACCACGACCCGGCTGCGGGCGGCCAGCACCGGCCGCAGCCGCGCGGCGTCGTCCTTGGTGCGCAGCAGGTGCACACCGGGCACGCCCTCGGATCCGGGCAGGGCGACGGGCGCGGCGCCGGTGGCGACCACCAGCTCGTCGTAGCGGACCGGTCCCGCGGCGGTGTCCAGCTCGCGGGCGTCCGGGCGGAGCCCGGTCACCTCGCGGCCGAGGTCCAGGGTGATGCCCAGACCGGCGAAGTCGATGTCGAAGGCGGAGTCCTCGGTGGTGCCCAGCAGCACGGCCTTCGACAGCGGGGGCCGGTCGTAGGGCGGGTGCGGTTCGGCGCCCACCAGCCGCACCTCCCCGGCCCAGCCCTGTTCCCGCAACTGCACGGCCGTCTGCACTCCGGCCATCCCGGCCCCGACGATCACGGCCCGGTGCTGCTCCTGACTCTCGCTCACCCGGCCACTGTATGCCCGCCGCCGCGACGACCCTCCGCCCTCCTGCGCCCGCTTACCCGCCCCGGGGATACGGCAGTAGGGTGAGGCGGTACGTCATCACGCGGGAGCCCGGCGGACCGGGCTGAGAGGGAGGCGGGCGGCCTCCGACCGTAGGAACCTGATCCGGGTCATTCCGGCGAAGGGAGGAGCAGCGCACCCATGCGTCCATCGCACATCCCGCACCCCACGCCCGCGGGCGGCGACGTCCTGGTGCTGGGCGGCGGCGTCATCGGGCTGGTCATCGCCTGGCGCTCCGCGCAGCGCGGCATGCGGGTCACGGTCGTCGACCCGGCGCCGGGCGGCGGCGCCGCCCGGGTGGCGGCCGGCATGCTGGCCGCCGTCACCGAGCTGCACTACGGCGAGCAGCAGCTGCTGGCGCTCAACCTGGCCTCCGCGCAGCGCTATCCGGACTTCGTGCGGGAGCTGGAGGAGGCGAGCGGACAGCGCACGGGCTACCGCGAGTGCGGCACCCTGGCTGTCGCGCTGGACACCGACGACCGTGCCCACCTGCGGGAGCTGCACGCGTTCCAGCAGCGCTGCGGGCTGTCCTCGGCGTGGCTGACGGGCCGTGAGTGCCGCCGGCTGGAACCGATGCTGGCACCGTCCGTACGCGGCGGGCTGCGGGTGGACGGCGACCACCAGGTCGACCCCCGGCGGCTGACGGCCGCGCTGCTCGTGGCCTGCGAGCGGGCCGGCGTGTCCTTCCGGCGCGCCTCGGCCGAGCGGCTGCTGACCGCGGGCGGCCGGGCCGCCGGCGCCGCGCTGGACGACGCCTCCGAGGTGCACGCGGACCGCACGGTGCTGGCGACCGGCTCGTGCAGCGGCCGGCTGGCGGGCGTGCCCGCCGGGGTGCTGCCGCCGGTGCGGCCGGTCAAGGGCCAGGTGCTGCGGCTGCACGTTCCCGACGCCTGCGCCCCGTTCCTCAGCCGCACCGTGCGGGCCGTGGTGCGCGGCTCGCACGTCTACCTGGTGCCGCGCGAGGACGGCGAGCTGGTGGTGGGGGCGACCAGCGAGGAGACCGGCTGGGACACCACCGTCACGGCCGGCGGGGTCTACGAACTGCTGCGCGACGCACACGAGCTGGTCCCGGGTCTGACCGAGCTGCCGCTCGTGGAGACGGGCGCCGGGCTGCGGCCGACCTCGCCGGACAACGCACCGCTGCTCGGCGCGACGGCGCTGCCGGGCCTGCTGGCCGCCACCGGCCACCACCGCAACGGCGTACTGCTCACCCCGGTGACCGGCGAGACCATGGCCGCCCTGCTGGCCACCGGCGAGACACCCGAGCTGCTGGCTCCCTTCGGACCGGAGAGGTTCGCGGCGGCGGCCGGCTCAGTGGAGGAGCCCGCATGACCGTCATCGTCAACGGAGAGCGCCGCGAACTCGCCGAGGGGACCACGCTGGCCACGGTCGTCGCCTCGCTGGCCGCCGCACCGTCCGGGATCGCCGCCGCCCTCAACGAGACCGTGGTGCCGCGCGGCCGGTGGTCCGAGGCCGTGCTGGCCGACGGCGACCGCGTCGAGATCCTCAGCGCCGTACAGGGAGGCTGACCACTGTGTCCGAGACGGCCCACGACACGTTCACGCTG
>DASSBO010000074.1:0-2611 GCA_035698655.1 Streptomyces sp. | reverse complement strand
CGCGCCGGCCTGGAGCTGCTGCGGCAGGCGCTGCACGAGCGCGGCGGCCCGTACGACGGGCTGCTGGACGTCGTCTGCGACGGGCTGCCCGCGCTGCGCCCGGCGGAGCGGACCGCGCTGAACCGGCTCTCGGCCGAGGGCCCGCCGGAGGAGCAGGTCGGTCTGCAGCCGTTCGCCCCGCCCGAGTACCTGGCCGCCCCCGCACACCTGACAGGAGAGACGCGATGAGTTCCTGGGACCTGTGGTGGTGGGTGATCCTGCCCTACCTGGCCCTCGTCGTCTTCGTCGTCGGCCACGTCTGGCGCTGGCAGTACGACCAGTTCGGCTGGACGAGCCGCTCGACCCAGCTGCAGGAGCGCAGGCTGCTGAAGTGGGGCGGCCCGATGTTCCACTACGGCACGTTGGCCGCGATCATCGGGCACGTCATGGGTATCCTCATCCCCGCGTCGTTCACCCGCTGGCTCGGCATCCCGGAGGACGCCTACCGGTGGTTCTCCTCCATCGGCGGCACGGTCGCGGCGCTGGCCGTCATCGCCGGCGTGGCCGTGCTGTCCTTCCGCCGGACCGCCGTCCCGCGGGTGCGGGCGACGACCAGCCCGGTCGACTGGCTCGCGCTGATCCTGCTGGCCATCGTGATCGTGCTGGGTGTCACCCCGACCATCGGCATCAACCTCTTCGGCGGTGGCTACGACTACCGCGAGAGCGTGTCGCTGTGGTTCCGCGGCTTGTTCGCCGGCGATCCGGACGTGCACGCCATCACGAGCGCCCCGCTGATCTACCAGATCCACGCCACGGCCGCCTGGGTGATCCTGGCGGTGTGGCCGTTCACCCGGCTCGTGCACGCCTGGAGCTATCCGCTGTGGTACCTGTGGCGCCCCTACGTGCTCTACCGCAGCCGGGTGGCCACGCCGCCCACCGAGCCGGGGACCAGCGGGCGCCGCTGGCGCCGTATCGGCGCGCGGTACTGAACGGCCGTCACTGAACGGCGAGCGTGACGCCGAGCGCGAGCAGCGCGGCGACCTTCAGCAGCTCCAGCCCGACGTACCACAGGTGCCCGTGGGAGCGCGGGAGGTCCTCGCCGGCCAGCACCCGGTCCGACCGGCGGTTCAGCCGCGGCCGGACGAGGCCGAGCTGGCCGGCCAGCAGCGCGGCGGCCACCGCGGTGAGGACCGCGACCGCCGTCGTCGCGGAACCGGCGGCGACCGCCACGATCACCACGGCGGCCAGCACGGCCTCGACGGCGTTCAGCGCGCGGAAGACCAGCCGCCCGATGCCCAGCCCGACCGGGATCGTCACGCCGGGCGCCCGGAACTTCAGCGGCGCCTCCAGGAACGAGATGCCGAGCACCATGCCCAGCCAGACGAAGGTCACCGCCCCGGCCGTCGCGGCCGCCGTCGCGTTCATTCTCGTGTGCTCACTCTCTCTGTGACTCGTGGTCAGGCCGTAGGCCAGGACTCGGGGTGGGCGGCGAAGTCGGGCGGCGAGGCCACGATCATGAGCCTGGCCGGCTCGTCACCCGGGTTGTGCAGGCTCACGCGCTCGCCGGTCGCGATGTGCGCGGCCGCGCCGGCGGCGAGACGGTGCTCCTGCCCGTCGTGCCGCACGGTGAACGTCCCGGACAGCGGGACGAGGACGATCTCGGACGGCCCGTGGCTGTGGTCGGGCAGGCTGCCGCCGGCCGGCAGTTCCATGTGCAGCACGGCGACCCGGTCGGAGGTGCCGGTGGGGACCAGCGGCGCCACCGAGGGCCCGTCGGGGATGGGCGCCTGGCGGCGCGTCGTGGTGCCGGAGTCGGCGACGAGCATGTCTCTCCTCGGGTGGGTGGTCAGGCCGCGGTCGTGTGCCGCAGCCGGGTCAGGCAGGCGTCCGGTTCGGCGAACGGCTCCAGCCGCTCCGCCCGCACCGGTGCGCGCAGCTCCGCCAACGCGCCCTGCATCAGGCCGAGGTGGATCTGGCAGACGAGCGGCCCGTACTCCTCGGCGAGCTCCAGGAAGGGGCAGTGCCGCAGCCGGATCTGCTCCGTGCCCTGCTCCGCCGCGGTGTCGGTCTCGGGCGCGAAGTCCAGGTCGGCCAGCAGGGCGGTCAGCCGTGCGACGGCCTCCTGCCGCCCGATCCGCGCCGCCGGCGCGGGCCGCTCGACCAGGAAGCCGCCCCATTCGCGGCCGGCCCGGACGGCCTCCTCGGTGCCGTCCGTCCCCGCGGCGGCGAGCCGGCTGAGCAGCACGCGGGCCAGCAGCCGGTAGCCGCGCGGCCCGCCGCGGTCCATGCCCGGGCGCGGGCGGTGCACGGTGCGGGGCCGCCCGGGGCCGTCGGGCCGCACCGACGTCCGCTCGACCGCGCCCTCGTCGACCAGGGCGTCCAGGTGGAAACGCGCGGTGTTGGGGTGCACGCCGAGCCGGTCGGCGATGTCGGCCACGCTCGGCGGCTCGTGCGCCTCGCGCACGGCGCGCAGCACTTCCGCACGCCTCGGGCCGCGCGGCTTACTGCTCATGACCTGGCTCCCTCCGTGCGCCGCGTCCATTTCTCCAAATCTTACATGTAAGAATGGTGAGCGAACGGAGCAGTACAGAACCACGAGGAAGGAAGCACCGTGACGTCAGCATCGGAGGTC
>DASSBO010000073.1:0-3606 GCA_035698655.1 Streptomyces sp. | reverse complement strand
GGTCTCCCGGCGTTTGGCGCCGTCCGCGAGCCAGGCCTTGAGCCCGTCCACCGTCTGCTGCAGCTCCGGGTCGGTGACGGTGTCGCTGTCGATGACCTTCAGCAGTTCGGGCAGCACGTCCTCACCGCGCAGGTCGGTGAGCGCCGCGTCCTCCATGGCGCGGGTGAGCGAGGCGCGGGTGATCTTCTTCCCGCTGTGGATGAGGTCCTGGATCCGGTCGTCGAGCAGGTCGCTGCGGTAGACGGGACCGTCGCCGAACGAGGAGACGGTGTAGCCCTCGGCGATCTTGTTGTTCCAGGACTCGTAGTAGTCCTGGTCGATGGAGTGCGGGTGCGCGTCGAAGGGGGTGTTGGCGACGGTGTTGGTCTCCGGGTCCCAGTTGCGCCACTCGGTGGACGGGCCGGCCGTGATCGGCAGGTTGGGGTCGACTCCGTCGGCGCGCGTGGGGTTGAGGCCGGAGTTGTAGTACGCGATGTGCTGCGAGTCGGCGTAGAACCAGTTGAAGGTGTAGCCGATGTGCGAGACGGCCTGCTGGAAGGTCTTCGGGCCGTGCACGACGCCGGGGTCGTTGAGCATCTGGAAGCCGATCAGCGAGTCGACCTCGTGCTTGTAGGTGGAGCGCAGATGGGTGTAGGCGACCGGTTTTCCGTCGACGGTGGCGCGGTAGTGCACCATGCCGTACTTCGTGCGGTGGGCGATCAGCTTGTAGGAGCCGGCGGGGGTGGAGTCGGCGACCGTGGGGCTCCAGGAGTTCGTCCGCTCGATCGTCTTCATCGGCGTGCAGGTGCCGTGGAAGAGGTAGGCGTCGGAGTCCTTGGTGGCCGGGCTGCCGTCGGTGTTGCACAGCTCGACGGCGTAGGTGTCGGTCATGTTCTGGTTGGCCGAGGTGGCGCTCCAGGCGTAGTCCTGGCCGCGGCCGAGCTGCACGTACATGTTGAGCCCGGCGAAGGCGGCGCCGCGGGCGCTGATGCCGGGGCCCTGGATCTCCTCCAGCATCAGCAGCTGCGGGGCGAAGTAGCCGGTCTGCGGACCGAACACGGCGATCGGGTGGCCGGATGCGGTGTACTGCCCGGACACCACCAGGGCGTTGGACATGCCGTGCTTGTCGCTGAAGAGGTTCGCCGGCAGCACGCCGTCGGACATCGAGTCCTTCGCCTTCGCCAGCTTCGGCTCGTGCCGCAGGTTCGCCTTCGACGTCGCCGACTGCCGCTTCGCGGACTTGGCGGCGCTGCCCTTGCCCGCGTCCGGGCTCTTGGCGGCGGCGTCCTGTTCGGCCGAGCCCGTGCGGTCGTAGACGATCTGCTGCGGCGTCACCGAGCCCTCGTCCGGCATGGCCACGCCGCGCGGGTGTGCGGGGCTCGCCGCGTAGTCGAAGCGCTGTCCGTCGTGCAGCGTGAGGTCGGCCTCCGGGTCGTTCTGCATCCGGAAGGCGGCGTAGACCTCGTCGCCCTTGGTCTTGCCGTACTTCTGCTCGGCGGCCTGCTTGACCAGGGCGGAGACGACCTGGTTGCCGCCGCCGGAGCCGAACAGGGCGCTGATCACCGTGCCGATGGCGACCAGGTCGGTGGCCTTGAACGGCTGGATGCCCTCGCCGGTGAGGATGTTCGCGTTGCCGGTCAGGTCGTACTCGCCGGGGAAGTACAGGCCCCTCTTGGCGTCCGCGATGTACCGGTTGAGCCCGTCCAGGTAGGCCATCACGTCCTGGTAGGCCTGTTCGCCGCGCGGGCCCTGTTTCCGTGCCCGGTCCACCTGCGTCTGCAGATCCTCCTCGGTGTAGGCGCCGTTCAGGAAGAACTGCTGCTCGAGCTGCCGGTTGCCCTGGGCGCCGCCGGCGAAGCCGGAGAGCTGTCCGCGGCCGATGTGCCGGAAGACGTCCATCATCCACAGCCGGTCCTGGCCCGCGGCGTAGCCGGCGCCGTACTCGGTGCCGTAGCGGGTGGTGCCGGTGATGTGCGGGATGCCGTGCTCGTCGCGCACGACGGTCACGTCGTCGCGGCCGCCGGGGTGGTTCGTGCTCTCCACCTGGTCGTCGGGGACGCCGAAGGAGGCGTCGTTGAAGAACTCGCTCAGCGTCCCGTCGGTCAGGCCGCTGTACCCGTTGACCAGGTCCGCGTACTCGTCGAGCTGGTCGTCGGTGTGCGCGGGCTTGGTGCCGAACAGCTTGTTGAGGATGATCTGCGCCGCGGTGGCCGTGCCGTTCTCGCCGGGCGGCAGGATGTCGTGGCACTGGCCGCGGCAGTAGTCCGGCGCGGCGGCGGACGACGTGGCGCCGGACGACGTGGCGCCGGTCGCCTCGGCTCTGCCGGCCGCCGGTGTGGCGAACGCGAGCGTGGGCGCCGCCGTCACCACCAGCGCGGCGGCCGTGGTCAGGACGGTCCATCGTTGTCGCATCGATGCACTCCTCTCAGCCGGACCGGGCCCGGCAGGGGCCCAGCACCCGGTCGAGGTAGGGGTTGGCGAACACTCCGTGCGGGTCGAGCTCGTCCCGCAGCGCCGTGAAGTCGGCGAACCGCGGGTGGCGTGCGGCGAGGGAGGCCGCGTCGAGCCGGTGCAGCTTCCCCCAGTGCGGCCGGCCGCCTGCCGCGCCCAGGACGTCCTCGCAGACGGCGAACCAGCGTGCGTGGGGCATGCGGTGGTACTGGTGGAAGGCCACGAACGCGACGTCGCGGCCGTAGGCGGGCGAGAGCCAGACGTCGTCGGCGCGGGCGAAGCGGACCTCGAAGGGGAACGAGACGGTCTCGTCGTGCGTGTCCACCCAGCGGCGCAGTTCCCGCAGGGCGCCGACCAGTTCGGTGCGCGGTACCGCGTACTCGCCCTCACGGAAACGCACGTTGCGGGCGGAGGCGAACACCTTCGGCGCCAGGTCGGTGAACTCCCGCTCGCTGATCGCCCGGGTCACCAGACGGGTGATGCCGGGCACCAGGGACGGCCTGCGGGTCCCGGCGCGCAGCAGCGCCTCGAAGCCGAGGTTGGTGACGATCCGGTCGTCGACGTACCGGCTCACGGCGCTCATCGGCCGCAGCGTCGTCGTCACGGGCAGCCGGGTGAACCGGCGGGTGAGCGCGGTCGTGGTGTGCGGGAACCAGAAGAACTCGAAGTGGTCGTTCGCCGCGGCCAGTTCGTCGGCCTCCTCCAGCGTGCGGTCCAGCGGCATCTTGGCGTCGACGGCCCGCAGGGCATACAGCGGGACGCACTGCAGCGTGAGCTTCGTGAGGACGCCGAGCGCGCCGAGGCCGAGGCGGGCCGCCTCGAACAGCCGGGGGCGTTCGGTGGGGGAGCAGGTCACCACCGAGCCGTCGGCCAGGACCATCTCCAGCGCGCGGATCTGGTCCGGCATGATGCGGAACCGGGCGCCGCTGCCGTGGGTGCCCGTCGAGACGGCGCCGGCCAGGGTCTGCCGGTCGATGTCCCCCATCACCTCCAGCGCCAGGCCCTCCTCGGCCAGCGCTGCCGTGAGCCGGTGCAGCGGCATCCCGGCCTCGACGGTGACCAGGCTGCTCGCGTGGTCGACGTGCACGATCCGGGCCCCGCCGTGCGGGCGCAGCTGCACACCGGGGGCGACGGCCGCGCCGGTGAAGGAGTGTCCGGAGCCGACCGCCTTGACCG
>DASSBO010000072.1:0-3801 GCA_035698655.1 Streptomyces sp. | reverse complement strand
GTATACGCGCGCAGTCGGGCCGCTGCCGAGCTCTTCGAGGATCAGGAATTCGCCGAGCTCGAGCCCCGGACTCAGCGCCGGCTCCAGCACGATGCCGTCGGCGCGCAGCTTCTGCAGCGGCTCCGACAGCCGTTTGCCGCTGGCTTCGACCGCGTCGAGCAGCGCCGGCACTGCCTCCAGCTTCAGACAACGCTGGACCCGGGCGCGCGCGAAGGAGGCTTTGGCGGCCGTTCCTCCGACATTCTCTGGGTCGAGCCCCAGCGAGGCGCGACTGAGCTCGGTGAGCTCGTTGAGAGAGAGAAGTTGTTCGAGCTCCGCAGCCAGCGACTCCGTGATCATTGGGGCCGATCAGGAGTAACAAACTGGAGGGGCGCTCGCCAGGAGCAGCTGTTGCCCGGGGGGCCGGCGCCCTGTTCGGAACCAACGATAGTTATGCTTGGTTTTTTACCATTGTGGGTAAACGAGAAGATTCTGTCAGGGGCCCAAAGCTGGGAGGCTGCTGGGGCGGGTTGAGGGCTGGGGGTGCGGGCTGACGGCATGTGTGGGTGGGGGAGGATCGGTCTTCAGATACTTGGACAGTCCAAGTGTTGGGGTGACCCAAGCTGGGAGCGGTTCCAGCTGTGGGTGCCCCCGGTAGGGGGGGTGGTCGGTCCGGTGGCGCTGCCAAGGTGAGCAGCGGCGCTTGGCTCAGCCGTGCCTCGTCGGCTGTTCTCGGTCGCACCGCTTCGCGTCAGATACTTGGACAGTCCAAGTGTTGGGTGCCGCGGCGCCGGGCCCGGGTAAGGGAACCGGTTTATCGGCGTCGCCGTCGTCAACTACGGCGGCTCCACCGGCTACGGGCGCGCCTACCGCAACCGGCTGCGCGGGAACTGGGGCGTCGTAGACGTCGAGGACTGCGCCGCCGTTGCCCGGGCACTGGCCGACGAGGGCAGCGCCGACCCGGCCCGCCTCGCCGTCCGCGGCGGCAGCGCCGGCGGCTGGACCTCCGCCGCGTCGCTCACCTCGCCCGCGACGGCCGGGCTGTACGCCTGCGCCACCATCACCTACCCGATCCTGGACCTGACCGGCTGGGCCACCGACGAGACCCACGACTTCGAGTCGCAGTACCTGGAGTCGCTCATCGGGCCGCTCGCCGAACATCCCGAGCGCTACCGGGACCGGTCGCCCGCGCTGCACGCCGACCGCGTCAGCTCGCCGTTCCTGCTGCTGCAGGGGCTCGACGACCCCATCTGCCCGCCCGTGCAGTGCGAACGCTTCCTGGCGCAACTTCAGGGGCACGGCGTGCCGCACGCCTACCTCACCTTCGAGGGCGAGAGCCACGGCTTCCGCCGCGCCGAGACCATCACCGCGGCCGTCGAAGCCGAACTGTCGCTGTACGCGCAGTCCTTCGGCTTCGACCGGCCGGACGTGCCCACCGTGGAGCTCAAGCCGTGACCGACCACCTCGACGAGCCCGAACAGACCGTCTCCGACCCTCACGAACTGCTGCTCGGCCATCTCGACTACTACCGCGACACGCTGCTGCGCAAGCTCGACGGCCTCGACGAGGCGACGCTGCGCGACTCCGCCCGGCTGCCGTCCGGCTGGTCACCGCTGGAGCTGGTGTGGCACCTGCTGCACGTCGAACGCCGCTGGCTGGTGTGGGGGTTCACCGCAGAGCAGCTGCCCGATCCGTGGGGAGACACGGCGGACAACACCCCGGAGGGCCGCTGGCACGTGCCGGACGGAGCGTCCACGACCGAGGTGCTGGACCGCTTCCGCCGGCAGTGCGAGCGCTCCCGCGCCATCGCCTCGGGCAGCCCGCTGCACACCCGTGCCGCCGTCGGCGGCCGCTTCCCGACGGAGGCCGCCGCACCGACGCTGTCGTGGATCCTGTTCCACCTGGTGCAGGAGTACGCCCGGCACGTCGGTCAACTCGACGTGGTCCGCGAACTCGCGGACGGCGAGACGGGCGAGTGACTCAGGCGCCGGCGACGTCCGCCAGGACGCGCGCCCGGCGCAACTCCTCCGCGACGACGGGCGGCTGCTCGCCGTGGGCCGCGCCCCACAGCGCGCCCTCCGCCTGCCGGGCGGCGGCCCACGCCGCCGCCCGCGCGGCGTCGCCGCCCGTCAGATCGGCCACGAGCGCGAACCGGTCACGCAGCACGGCCCGCGGGTCCGGCGCCGTGAACGGCTCGCCGACCTGCCCGACGAGCGGCCAGGGATCGTAGTCCGGATCGCCGACCATCGGCTTCGCGTCGATCGCCAGCCACGGCCGCCGGCCCGCCGCCAGGAAGTTCCCCGGGTTGGCGTCCCCGTGCACGACGACGCTCCGGGCCGCCGACCCCGGCAACTCCCGCAGCAGCCGCGCCCCGAGCGCGCACACGCCCGCGTCGGCGCCGGGCGCAAGCAGCCGCGCGGCCCGTTCCTCCAGCAGGTCCGCCCACTCGGCCGTCACCGTCCCGACCGGCTCCAGCCCGCAGCCGGCCGGCACGGGCACCGCCGCCAACTCGGCCAGCACCCCGGCGCCGCGGGCCAACCGCTCCCGCACCGACAGCCCGTCGGCCGCCCACAGGTCGGTGCCCGGCACGCACCGCTCGAGCAGCAACGCCGTCCGCTCCGCGTCGTGCGCCACGATCCGCACGGCGCCGCGCCCGTCCCACAGCCGCAGCGCCTCGGCCTCCCCGGCCGCCTCCCGGTGCGGCCAGGTCACCTTCAGCACCAGTGGCTCGGCGTCGCTCTCCGCCTTCCGCCAGGCGGGCGCCACCCATGAACAGCTCCCGCCGTGAAAGGGAGCCCCGAGCCGCAGGCCCCAGGCCGTCCGCAGCTCCTCGATCAGCCCGGGAAGCCGCGCCAGCCACGCCCGGCCACTCGCATGCCGCCCCAGCTGCGCCACCACCGGCAGCGTTCCGGGTACGCGGGACGTCGCCACCACTCCCTGCCCTTCTGGCCGTCCGGTGGGGGACGGACCGGTCGACCAGCAGGGTAGTGCGGTCTGGTCACGGCCGGGCGGAGCGTGTTGCATGGGGCCGCCGGGTCCCGGCAGGCGGCGGCCCGCGTGGAGGAGAGCGAGGCCGACGTGGGGACGACCGTACGCAGCAGCACACTGACCCTGCCCGCCGCACCCGTCGGCCCGGCCAATCCACTGCCCGCGCTGCTGCCACCGGACGAGACACACCACCTGACGCCACAGGAACGGGCCGCGCTGCCGCCCCGGATGGCCCGCCAACTCGGGTACGAGCCGCTGCGTTCCGTGCTGCCCACCGGCGTCCTCGATGGGTACAGGCGGCGGCGCACACCCACCGAAATGCCCACCGTCGAGATCGAGAACGACCGGCTGCGCGCCGTCGTGCTGCCCGGCCTCGGCGGACGCGTGTACTCCCTGCTGCACAAGCCCACCGGCCGCGAACTGCTCTACACCAACCCCGTGCTGCAGCCCGCGAACTTCGCGCTCAACGGCGCCTGGTTCTCCGGCGGCATCGAGTGGAACATCGGTGCCACCGGGCACACCACCCTGTCCTGCGCGCCGGTGCACGCCGCACGCGTCACCGCGCCCGGCGGCGGACAGATGCTGCGCCTGTGGGAGTGGGAGCGGCTGCGCGACACGCCCTTCCAGGTCGACCTGTGGCTCCCCGACGGCTCGGACTTCCTGTTCGTCGGCGTCCGCATCCGCAACCCGCACGACCATCCGGTGCCCGTGTACTGGTGGTCCAACATCGCCGTCCCCGAGGAGTGCCGCGTCCTCGCCCCCGCGGAGCGGGCCTATCACTTCGGCTACGAGCAGCGCCTGAGCCGGGTGCCCGTCCCGGAACACGACGGCGTG
>DASSBO010000071.1:0-5057 GCA_035698655.1 Streptomyces sp. | reverse complement strand
GCCTGGCCGAAGTCGGCCAGCGTGGTGGGCGCCATCCGCCACGGGAACAGCCCGGTGTAGGCGAAGCGCCGCGACCCGAGATACGTCAGCCGGCGGCCCTCGTCGAAGGTGCGGAACCCGCTCACGCCCACCGACCGGGCGGTCTCGGCGATGGCGGTGCTCTTGTCCCCGAAGTACTCTCCGCCGAGGTCGGCGACCTTGCCGTCGCCGAGGTCGAGGCCCTTGAGCCGCCCTCCGACGCGGTCCCTGGCCTCCAGGAGCCGGACCGTCCGGCCCGCCGCCTTCAGCTCACGGGCCGCGGTCAGCCCGGCCAGGCCGGCGCCCACCACGACGACGTCGGCCTCCATCCGGCTCTCTTCCGTCACATGCCGCACGTTCCACCCTCCGTTCCTTCGCGTGGTGCCCGCGTCATCGGCCGCCTCCGGCCAGGCTCGGCACCGCTGCGGGCTGCTCGGCGCTCCTGGTGCGGCGGGCGGGTGCGGCCGTCAGGTCGGAGGAGGCGAGGGCCGGACGGCGGTTGATCCAGCGCCGCCGCGGCTCTCGGGCCAGCAGCGAGACCGCCTCCCGGACCAGTGCTCCGCGGCCGGGGCCGCCGGAGCGCAGCCGGCGACCGGTCGCGACGGCCATGTCGCGCAGCGGGAAGACGTCGTAGTACTGCGAGCGATGGCTGAACAGGTCGAAGAAGCGGTCGAGCCGCCCGTGCTCCTGCAGGCGCCGCACCGCTTCGGGGACCACCGAGGGGAAGGCGCCGGCCTCGCCCAGGGTGGTCGCGAGCCAGTAGTGGCCGGCGAACCACCGGTCACGCCAGGCGCCCCACCGGCGCAGGGCCTCGTCCGCTCCGCCGGCGGCGGTGCCGTCCAGGCCGGAGACGATCGCCGGCAGCAGCGTCTCGGCCTGGATGAAGGCGTCGCCGATTCCCCGTCCTGCGGCGGGATCCTTGAAGTGCCCGGCGTCCCCGAGAAGCACCCAGCCGGGCCCGGACGCCTGCCGGAAGTACCCGTCGAACTTCACGATGCCGGAGATCTTCGTCGCGATGTGCGCGTCGGCCAGCGCCTCGGCCACCGGCTCACACCGCCGCATGTGCGCCAGCAGGCCGGTCTCGGTGTGCTGCCGGAAGTAGTCGCGCTCGTGCGCCTCGGGGGAGACGCCGACGAGGTACAGGCCGCCGTCCGCCGGGCCCGCCCACACCATCCGGTCGCCCCAGCGGTGGAAGACGAAGTGGTCGCTGTAGGCGGGGTCGGCACCTTCGAAGAAGGTGAAGTAGTACGAGCGCTGGTTCGGGTTCACGTTGTACCGGTGCGACCCGCACATGTAGGCGACCGTCGAGTTCCTGCCGTCCGCCCCGACGACGACGGGCGCGTGCAGCCTGGTCTCCGCGTCCCCGTGCACGGCCCGCACCCCGCACACCCGCCCGGCGTCCCAGAGCACTTCGACGACCTTCGTGCCCATCCGCACGTCTGCCCCGGCCTCCGCCGCGGCCTGAGCCAGGATCGAGTCGAGCAGGTGCCGGCGCAGGAAGGCGGCGCCGCCCGGGTCGTCGAAGCGCAGCGGGAACGGCGTGTCGACCCGGAAGTCGCCGAGGCGGGTGTCGGTGTGCCGCATGAAGCGCACACCGGTCCGCTCGACCTGCCCGAGCACGCCGAGCCGCTTGAGGAAGGCCAGTCCGTCGGCCTCCATGAGGTGCGAGGAGAGCACCTCCCTGGGGAAGACGGCCTGTTCGAGGACGGCCACCTTCAGTCCCGCTCGGGCGAGGAGCGTGGCCAGCGGCGCGCCGGCGCAGCGGGAGCCGACGACGATGACGTCGAACCGCTCGGCGGCGGCGTGTTCCCTGCGGGCCGGCGGCGGGCCGGAGCCGATGGTCGGCATGTCGTCAGCCCCGCTCCCGGTCGGCGTCCGACAGGACGCGCGGGTCCAGCGGCCGCGGGTCCCCGTCTCCCCAGGACACGCCCTGCAGGTGGGAGGTGCGCAGCCCCGCGTAGTTCAGCTCGCCGTAGGGCCCGCCGGTCAGTCCGTTGCCGCCGTGCGTGGACAGCAGCGCGCTGAACCCGATGTGGGAGTCGTTGATCTTCAGCTGCCCGCCGTTGGAGACGCCGGCGACGAACCGCCGGGCAAGGTCCTCGTCGGCGGTCCACAGCGAGTTCCGCAGTCCGTACCGGTTGGCGTCGACGAACTCGGTCATCCGGGTGAAGAGTTCCTCATCGGACGCGGCCGCGGGGACGACCACCGGCAGCAGCGGGAAGAAGGTCTCCTCCCGGACGCAGGACAGTTCCCGCGCCCGGTCCAGGCCGTCGACGCGGACCACGGTCGGCTCGCAGAACATGCCCCTGGTCGAGACCTCGCCGTCCACGTCCACGCGGGCGCCGCCGCACAGGACCTCGCCGCCCGCCTCGCGTGCCTCGGCGATGAAGTCGAAGAACCGGTCGACCTTCAGCACCGGGCTGAGCAGCACGTCCGGGTCCTCGGGAAAGCCCGGGCGGAGCTCGGCGACGCGCTTGAGGAAGATCTCCAGGAACCGGTCGGCGACCTCCGGGTGGACAAGGGCGTACTTGGGGACCATGCAGATCTGGCTGGACCCGTAGAAGCACTCCTCCAGCGCCCGGGCGGCAGCGTCCAGGTCGGCGTCGCGCCACACGACCAGGCCGTCGTTGCCGGCCAGTTCGAGGACGGCCTTCTTGCCGTTGTGCAGGCACTCCTCGCCGAGCTTGAGGCCGGCCGGGCTGTCGCCGAAGAACAGGATGTCGTCGACCAGCGGGCTGTCGACCCAGTTGCGCAGCAGGCCGCCGGCGGCACCGCAGATCACGTTCACCGTGCCGGGCGGCGCACCGTGCCGCTCGAGGATGGGCGCCAGGATGTCACGGAAGAGGAACATCACGCTCAGCGGGGAGGACCGCGGCGCCTTCACCACGATCGCGTTGCCCGCAAGCAGCGCGAAGACGCCCATCGTGGAGTTGGATCCGGCGGCGTTCTGCGGCGGGTTGACGCAGACGACCCCGTCGGGCTTGCGGATCAGCTCGATGCGGTGGCCGTCGGAGACGAAGGTCTGGTGCAGCTGCGTCTCGTACCACCGGACGGTCTCCTCGTCGGTGCCGCGCAGCATGCCGCTCACCTCCCACTGCGCGAGCCGGCGGGGGTGGCCCTCCGCGATGAGGATGTCGATCATCTCGTCGGCCCGTGCGGCGAGCGTCCGGTTGAACTCCAGGACGATCCGGCTGCGGGTCTCCTGGGGAAGGAGCCGGAAGGCACGGCTCGCCCGGTGTGCGGCCTCGACCGCGCGGTCGTTGTCCTCCAGGTTCCCCACCGCGCAGCGGGCGATGACGTCGTCCGTCACCTCGACCGGGCGCCCCAGTTCGAGTGCGCGCTTGAGGTTGAACGCCGCGTCGACGTCCCGGAGCATCGCCGAGGCGCGCACCACGTAGGTCCAGCGGAAGCCCTCGACGTCCTTGCCGTCGATGTACTGCGGATACGACTTCACGACCGGGCCCCCTCGAGTGCGGGGGCGGTGAAGTCCTCTTCCTCCACGTCGCGGAGCAGGCCCGCGTTGTGGCGTCCGTAGGCCTCGAGGTCGAGCAGGCCGTGCCCGCTGTAGCAGGCGACGATGGTGGCTTCACGGCCGGTCCTGCGGCACTCCTCGGCCTTGTCGATGACCGCGCGGATGGCGTGCGCGCTCTCGGGCGCGGGCAGGTAGCCCTGCAGCCGGGCGAAGGTGGTGGCCGCGTCGAAGACCTGCGTCTGCGGGTAGGCGGCGGCGTCCAGGAGCCCCTCGTGCCGCAACAGGCCGACCAGCGGGGCGCAGCCGTGGTAGCGCAGGCCGCCGGCATGGATGGGCGGCGGCACGAAGTCGTGGCCGAGCGTGTAGGTGTAGACGCCCGGGCCGCGGCCCATGGCGTCCGCGTAGTCCAGCCGGTACTCGCCGTGGGTGAGCGGGGCGCAGGCCTCCGGCTCGGCCGCGAGGATCGTGATGTCGGCGCCGTTGAGCTTGTCCTCCAGGAACGGCAGGGCGAAACCGCCCAGGTTGGACCCGCAGCCGACGGAGGCGATGAGGTAGTCGGGGTTGCGGCCGATCAGCCGGAGCTGTTCGCGTACCTCCTGGCCGATCACGGTGTGGTGCAGCAGGCAGTGGTTGGAGAAGGCGCCGACCGCCAGCCTGGTGCCCTCGTCGGCGTCGACGAGTTCGAGCGCCTCACTGACCGCGGTTGCCTCGCTGCCGGGGTGGTCGGGGTGTTCCGCGAGGAGCTTGCGGCCGAACTCCGTGGCGTCACCCGGGCTGGGGAGCACCTGCGCGCCGTAGGTCTCGATCAGGTGCCTGCGGTAGGGCTTCTGGTGGTAGCTCGCCCGCACCATGAACACCGTCAGGTCGATGCCCATCAGCCGGCAGGCCAGCGCGAGCGCACTGCCCCACTGCCCGGCACCGGTGTCGGTGACCAGGCGGGTGTGGCCGTCCCGCTTCGCGTAGTAGGCCTGCGCGAGCGCCGAGTTCAGCTTGTGACTGCCGGTGGGCGAGGTGGCCTCGTACTTGAACCAGATCTGGGCCGGGGTGTCCAGCTCCCGCTCCAGGGCCAGCGCGCGGATGAGCGGGGTGGGCCGCCACAGCTTGTACGCGTCCCGGACCGGCTCGGGGATGGTGATCCACCGCTCGAGGGAGGACTCCTGTGCCGCGCAGGCCTTCACGAAGAGCCGCTCGAGCCACTCCTGGGTGACCGGCCGTCCGGTGAGGTTGTCGATGTAGCGTTCCGGCAGCCTCGGCAGGTCCGGCATGACGTTGTACCAGCGGGTCGGGATCTGGTCGACGGGCAGGTCGACACGCTCGGATATCCCGGATTGGTTCATCCCCTGTGCCCCCTTGAGCGTGGGTGTGTGGTGAAAAGTGGGTCGTGCTGCAGGCCGCCGGCTGGGCCGGCGACGGGGGAGGCCTCAGCGGGTGCCGACCGCGGGCGCCGGGGCCGGCGCGGTCTCCGCTTCCTCGGGCAGCTCGGGCGGTACGCCCGTCAGCGCGCTCTCGTGCAGGTCCTTGTTGCGGATCGTCAGCAGCGCGATCACGGCCGCGGCGAAGGCCATGA
>DASSBO010000070.1:0-2415 GCA_035698655.1 Streptomyces sp. | reverse complement strand
GCAGGCTCACTGGTCCTCCTCGAGGGGTGCGGCGCCGGTGAGGCGCGCGAGGTACGGGATGTGGGCGGAGAAGATGGCGAGGCCGGCGGCGGTGAAGACCGCGGCGAGGGTGGCGAGGCTGGGCCAGAACAGGGCGGAGATCACGCGGCGGCCTCCTTCTCCGGCTGGGGCAGGAGTCCGAGGGCGGCGAGGAGCTGGCGGCAGTCGTCCGGGCCGGCCGCCATGCCGGCGACCTTCCGGGCTGCCCGCGCCTGCTTGTCGTCCCACTCGACGACCGGCTCGGTTCGGTGCATCAGCCGGGGGCTGGTGTGCGACCACTCGCGCACGGAGTCGGCGTGCGCCGTGCGGCACGGGTCGCAGGCCTTCTCCTTGAGGTACCTGTGCCGGTCCCAGCCCTGCCGGGTGCCGCACCGTGCCGGGGTCCTCCTAGGCGGCGGGCCGGACGCCGGCTTGCCGTGGTAGACCCACCGGCCGTAGCAGGTGTCGCACCAGCCGTGGCCCCGGTGAAGGCGCTTCTCACCGCACGCGCTGCATGTGACGGTCGGACGGGATTTCACCGGTGGATCTCCTTCGGGGTGTTGAGGAGCTGGGCGAGGTGTCGGGGGCTGGGCGCGGTCCAGGCGGCGCGGCGCGCGGCCGCGGTCGTGGGCGCGGTGGCGGGTATGAGCGGGCCGCGCTCGGCGTAGACCAGGTCGAGCGGCAGCGGCTTCTCGATGTGAGACCGGTGCGAGGCGGGCTGCCGGGACTGCATGAGCTGCCAGCCGCGGTCGTCACGCTCGCCGGTCCAGAACCAGGCGGTCCCGGTCACGTCGACCACGTCGCCGGAAAGGTCCAGCACCGTGCCGTCCAGGACGGCTATGTGGGCGGAAGAGGCGTAGCTCATGCCGTCACCGCCTCGGTGGCGTCGAGCCCGGCCAGCCAGTCGTCGCCCTTGACGAACTCAGGCCGGCGCTCCCGCCAGTAGGCGAGCACGTCCTCGAACTGCGGCCTCGTGTACTCGTTCAGGCCGCCTGTCGCGCGGATGTGGCTCTGCCACGTACTGCGCACCGACTCGTAGGACCGGCGCGTCAGGTCGTGGCCGCTCGACGGGTCGATGTCGTCCATGGGCACTCCGCGGGCGACGCACAGCGCGGTGCGCGCGTCGTCCATGGAGGTGCGGGCGTCCGCGGCGGCGATGGAGTCGGCCGGGCCGGACGCCTCCCAGGCGAGGGTCTGCATGCGGAGTACGCAGTGCTGCACGGGGGTCATCGGCCGGCCTCATTCCGCGCGCACGGGTAGGTGGCGCAGCCGGGCAGCGAGCAGGCGGAGTCCAGGTCGAGGTCGGCGAGCTGGTGCAGCTGCTCGAGCACCGCGCCGTCGGTGGGGCGCTTGGCGCGGATCGCGGCCACCAGGTCGTCGAGGGGCACGTCCAGCGCGGCGATGTCACGCGGCGGGAGCGGGGCCGGGGCGGTCACAGCGCACCGCCCCACGTGGCACGGCGCAGGTGACCCATAGCCGACTCGTGCTCTCCTGCGTGCCCGGCCTCCAACTCGCAGCGGGTGTAACCGGGGCCGCCGTACTCGGCGGTGCACGGAGTCGGTGCTTCCTCTTCCTGGTGGCAGAACAGGCCGCGGTTCCGGTGGACCTCGGCCCCGCCGCCGCACGTCGGGCACTTCGCAGCAGCGGCCTGCAGCTCGGCCTTCCGGCGCTTCGACTGCTCGTCGAAGTAGCGGATCGTGCGGTCGCGGTCCTCGAGCTCGCCGCGCAGCCGCTCGATCTCGGCGAGAAGCACCGGCACGTCCTCGCGGGCGTGAGCGATGAACTCGGCGTCGGCGGCGGACTGGTCGTTGTCCTGGTCGGCATCCCAGTCGCGGTGGGCCGGGTCGTTGTCGATCTGGCCGGACTCGGTCTGGGCGATGTAGCGGCGGCAGCGGTAGCCGTGGCCGGTGTCCTGCAGGTCGGCCGCAATGTCGATGAGGCGGACGCCGTCGCTCTGCGGATTCTCGTAGTAGGTGCCCCACGGGCCGGCGGTGGCGGCGGCCGCGCGCTCGCGGATCTCCGCCTCGCGGGCCGGCGACAGGGAGTCGGGGGTGATCGAACCGCTCGGGTTCGGAGAGAATGAAGGCACGGTCGCCTCTCTTTCGGTTTGAAGGGGTGGATCGAGGCCTCGGGCCGGTGTGTGAGAGCCCGGCGCGGGGCCGTTTCTCGTGGGCCGTCAGGCGGCCTTGGGGGTGCGGCGGCGCTGGGTGCGCGGCTCGGCCGGGCGCATCGCGTGCTCGGCGGCCTCGTTCTCGGCCTGCTGCTCGGCGAATGCGGCGTCGACCTGCTGCTCGATCCAGGCCTCGACGTCGGCCTCGCGGGCGATGACCCGCTTGCCGTAGCGGGTGGCCTTGGGACCTTCGCGGCGCATGCGCCACTTGCGGTAGGTGCTGGGGC
>DASSBO010000069.1:0-3804 GCA_035698655.1 Streptomyces sp. | reverse complement strand
CGACCGGTCGGTCCGGGTGCTGCGCAACGTCGCCGAACACGCGGCGCCGGGCGCACGGATCGTCGCCGTGCAGAACCTGGTCGATCTCAGCCCCGAGCCGAGGGTGACCACCGCGATGGACCTCTTCCTGCTGCTGAACGTCGGCGGCCGCGAACACCGGCAGAGCGACTTCGAGGACCTCTTCCGACACGCGGGCCTCGAATTCGCGGGAGTGACCCGGGCGCGCAGCGCCCTCTACCTCATCGAGGCCCGCGTTCCCGAGACCCGGGCCTGACCCGCCGCCCGGGCCGCCCGGCCCGGGCATCTTTGTCGACCCTCACCCGGAGGCACCTCGTGTCCCACGCCCTCTCCGCCACCGCCCTGGCACCCGCACGCGCCGCAGGCCGGCTGCAGCGACGGGAGGACGACTCCCTTCCGGTCCGGTTCGCGCGCTCGGCCGCGACGACCGACGGCCTGCTGGGGATGGACGACGTCCTCGCGTGGCTCGCCGCACGGCGCGCCGCGGACACCGCCCGGATATCCCGGGTCGCGCTGACCGGACTGGACGGCTGGTCGTTCCAGGAGGGCACCGGGGACCTGACGCACCGCAGCGGACGCTTCTTCGCCGTCGGGGGCGTGCACGTCACCGCGGAGGACGGTCCGGTCCGCGAGTGGCGGCAGCCGATCATCCGGCAGCCCGAGGTGGGCATCCTCGGACTGCTGGCCAAGGAGTTCGACGGCGTCCCGCATGTGCTGCTGCAGGCGAAGATGGAGCCGGGCAACCCGGGCGGCGTCGTGCAGCTGTCGCCGACGGTGCAGGCGACCCGCAGCAACTTCACCAAGGTGCACGGCGGCTCCTCGGTCAGATACATCGAGTACTTCACCGACCCCGACCGTGCCCGGATCGTCAGCGACAGCCTGCAGTCCGAGCACGGCTCGTGGTTTCTGCACAAGAGCAACCGCAACATGACCGTGGTCACCCGCGACGACGACGTCCCGGTGCACGAGGCCTTCTGCTGGCTCACGCTCGGCCAGATCGGTGCGCTGCTGCGCGAGGACGACACGGTGAACATGGACACCCGCACCGTCCTGTCCTGTCTGCCCGTCGCCGTTCCGGACGGCGGGCTCCCGCCTGCCGACGACGGCGGCTTCGCGGCGGCGGTTCAGCGTTCGGCGGCCCCGCACGGGCCGTCTTTGCACCGCGACATCGACGTGCTGTCCTGGATGACCGCGGAACGGGCCCGGCGCAGTCTGACGGTCCACTCGGTGCCGCTGGGTGACCTGCCCGACTGGGGGCTCGAGGACGGGACGCTGTGCCATCGCGAAGGCCGCTACTTCGACGTCGTCGGAGTCGGTGTGGAGGCCGACAACCGGGAGGTCGCCCGCTGGAGCCAGCCGCTGCTGCGGCCGCGCGGCAAGGGCGTGTGCGCGTTCCTGACGCGGCGGGTCGACGGCGTGCTGCACCTGCTGGCGCACGCGCGGGCCGAGGCCGGACTGCCGGACACCGTGCAGATCGCGCCCACCGTCCAGTACACGCCCGGCAACTACGACTGGCTGCCGGCCGACCGGCGCCCGCGGTTCCTGCAGGAGGTGGTGGACGGCACGGCCGGCACCGTCCGCTACGAGGCGACGCACGCCGAGGAGGGCGGCCGGTTCCTGGACGCCGAGAGCAGTTACCGGCTCATCGAGGTGAGTGAGGACTTCCCCGCGCAGGAGCCGCCCGGTCACCGCTGGCTGACCCTCGCCCAGCTGCTCATGCTCTGCGACCACGACAACCGGGTGAACGTCCAGGCGCGGACGCTGCTGGCCTGCCTCAAGCTGTGCTTCCCCCCGGCGCCGGCGCACTGACGGCCGCCGCGTAGTGCGCGAGGCAGTCCTCGTACGAGGTGAGAAGCCCGGCCCGCTCGACCTCGGCCACCGTCGGCGCCCTGTCGTCCTTCGGGGAGCGCAGCAGTCGCGTGGTGTCCGGGAGCGCCCGATCGGCCCAGGGCAGCCCCAGGGCCGGGTCGAGTGCGTCCAGGTCCAGCTGGGTGCCCGGGACGAATACGGTGTTGCACAGGTAGTTCACGCAGGCCCCGTCGGTCAGCGCCAGGAAGGCGTGCCCCAGCCCCTCCGCCGCGAAGACGGAGAGCCCGTTCTCGGCGGAGAGCCGGTGGGCGACGTGCCGCAGGTAGGTGGGCGAACCGGGCCGGATGTCCACGACCACGTCGAGCACCTCGCCGCGCACGCACGAGACCACCTTCGCCTGGCCGGGCGGCAGCGTCGTCCCGTGCAGGCCCCGCAGGGTGCCGCGCCGGGAGACCGAGTAGTTGCTCTGTACCATCGGCATCGGCCTGCCGAGCACCTCGCTCAGCAGGTCGGCGCGGTAGGCCTCGAAGAAGCGGCCGCGCTCGTCCTCGATCCTCTCGGGCACCAGCAGGTGGGCGTGTGGCACCGACGTCGGGTGGATCTTCATGCTCCGACGCTAGGTGCGGCCTCTCGCATCACGCTCAAGCCGCCGGTGCTCACCTGTATGGGCTCCCGTACGCGTCCCACCGTGTGTGATTCGCGTCTCAGGCGCGGCGCCGGGCGGCGGGCATACCGGCGTCACCAGGACGAACGCCCGTCTCACGAGTTGTTCCACCATGTGGCCGATCCGAGGTAGGGAACCCTTACCCACGTACGATGTCTAGTCGAGCCGCCGCCTCGAGGGAGGTCAGAATCACCGTGACCAGTCAGGTCAGCAGTCCCGCCGACCAGCAGGAGCAGCCCGCCGGAGTGGCTGGAGATGCCGAGAAGGCCGAGAAGGAGGTCCAGCGTCTGGACCGGGTGATCATCCGGTTCGCGGGCGACTCCGGTGACGGCATGCAGCTGACCGGCGACCGCTTCACCTCGGAGACGGCGTCCTTCGGCAACGATCTGTCCACGCTGCCGAACTTCCCGGCCGAGATCCGGGCACCTGCCGGGACCCTGCCGGGTGTCTCCAGCTTCCAGCTGCACTTCGCGGACCACGACATCCTCACTCCGGGCGACGCCCCGAACGTGCTGGTGGCGATGAACCCGGCGGCGCTGAAGGCGAACATCGCGGACGTGCCGCGCGGCGCGGAGATCATCGTCAACACCGACGAGTTCACCAAGCGCGCCATGGCGAAGGTCGGCTACGAGGCGTCGCCGCTGGAGGACGGCTCGCTGGACGGTTACAGCGTGCACCCGGTGCCGCTGACCACCCTGACCGTCGAGGCGCTCAAGAGCTACGAGCTGTCCCGCAAGGACGCCGGCCGGTCGAAGAACATGTTCGCCCTGGGCCTGCTGTCCTGGATGTACAACCGGCCGACCCAGGCGACCGAGTCGTTCCTGCGCACGAAGTTCGCGAAGAAGCCGGACATCGCCGAGGCGAACATCGCCGCCTACCGCGCGGGCTGGAACTTCGGCGAGACGACGGAGGACTTCGCCGTCTCCTACGAGGTGGCCCCGGCGTCGTCGGCGTTCACGCCGGGCACGTACCGCAACATCTCGGGCAACCTGGCGCTGTCCTACGGACTGGTCGCCGCGTCTCAGCAGGCGGACCTGCCGCTGTTCCTGGGCTCGTACCCGATCACCCCCGCCTCGGACGTGCTGCACGAGCTGTCCAAGCACAAGAACTTCGGCGTGCGCACCTTCCAGGCCGAGGACGAGATCGCCGGCATCGGTGCCGCGCTGGGCGCGGCGTTCGGCGGCGCGCTGGGCGTGACGACGACGTCCGGTCCGGGTGTGGCGCTGAAGTCCGAGACGATCGGGCTCGCGGTCTCGCTGGAGCTGCCGCTGCTGATCGTCGACATCCAGCGCGGCGGCCCGTCCACGGGCCTG
>DASSBO010000068.1:0-2027 GCA_035698655.1 Streptomyces sp. | reverse complement strand
CAGTGCGGGCAGCGGAACGTATCTGCGGATGCCGGATCGACCGTTCATCGCACAACGCCACCTGATTGTCACGCTACGCTCCCGAACACCCCGCCAACCCTCATCAGAACGGCTCACGACGACGAATGCCCAAGAACGACTCCGGGCCTGACCGACCGGCCCCCGCCAAGGCCGCGGCCGGCGCGCTGGACGCGCTGTGGCGGTCGTACAAGGGCACCGGCGACGGGCGGCTGCGGGAGCAGCTGATCCTGCACTACTCGCCGCTGGTGAAGTACGTGGCGGGCCGGGTGAGTGTCGGGCTGCCGCCCAACGTGGAGCAGGCGGACTTCGTCTCCTCGGGCGTCTTCGGCCTCATCGACGCCATCGAGAAGTTCGACCCCGGGCGGTCCATCAAGTTCGAGACCTACGCCATCACCCGGATCCGCGGCGCCATGATCGACGAACTGCGGGCGATGGACTGGATCCCGCGCTCGGTGCGGCAGAAGGCGCGCGCCGTCGAGCGGGCGTCGGCCACGCTGGAGGCGTCGTTGCGGCGCAGCCCCTCCGAGGCGGAGATCGCCGCGGAGATGCAGATCCCCCTCGAGGAGCTGCACGGCGTGTTCAGCCAGATGTCGCTGGCCAACGTCGTGGCGCTGGAGGAGTTGCTGCACGTCGGCGGGGAGGGCGGCGGCGAGCGGCTCAGCCTGATGGACACCCTCGAGGACACCGCCGCGGACGATCCGGTGGAGGTCGCCGAGGACCACGAGCTGCGCCGGCTGCTGGCCCGTGCCATCAACACCCTCCCCGACCGGGAGAAGACCGTGGTGACCCTCTACTACTACGAGGGGCTCACCCTGGCCGAGATCGGACAGGTGCTCGGCGTCACCGAGAGCCGGGTGAGCCAGATCCACACCAAGTCGGTGCTCCAGCTGCGCGGCAAGCTGGCCGACGCCGGCCGCTGAATCGGTCCTGCCCGCCGTACGGCCGTGCCCATTACAGTGGTGCGGTGCCAAGGATTCGAGCGGCCTCGGTGGCCGAACACCGGACCATGCAGCACGACGCCCTGCTGGAGGCCGCGCGGGAACTGTTGTCCCGGGGCGGCACGGAGGCGCTGACCTTCCCCGCCCTCGCCCGCCGGACCGGCCTGGCCCGTTCCTCGGTCTACGAGTACTTCCGCTCCCGCGCCGCGGTCGTCGAGGAACTGTGCGCCGTCGACCTCCCGCGCTGGGCGGCGGAGATCGAGTCGGCCATGGCCGGGGCCGGCTCTCCGGCGGCGCGGATCGAGGCGTACGTGCACCGCCAGTTGACGCTGGTCGGTGACCGGCGGCACCGGGCCGTCGTGGCGATCTCCGCCGGCGAACTCGACGCGGGCGCACGCGAGCGGATCCGCGCCGCACACGGCGGACTGATCGCGATGGTCGTCGAGGCCCTGGCCGATCTCGGCCACAGTGAGCCGCGGCTGACCGCCGTGCTGCTGCAGGGCGTCGTCGACGCGGCCGTCCGCCGGATCGAACTGGGCGCCGCGGAGGACGCCGAGGCCATCACCCGCACCGCCGTCGCACTCGCCCTGCACGGCGCCTGCGGCCGTACGGAGTCCTAGGGCTCGTCCGTCGCAGGCGGCCGTGGGCCCAGAGGGCCGCCGCGGCCAGCAGCACGGCCCCCGCCGGTCCGCGGCCGGGCCCGGCCGCCGCCGGCCGCGGCAGGTCGCGGTGGGTGTCGGGCAGCGGCACCCCGAAGACCGGCAGCAGCCGGGAGGGCCCGCCGCGCAGCAGCCGGGCCGGCAGCGCGGACAGCGGGTTCAGGTACTGCGCTCCGCGCAGCAGCCCCCAGTGCAGACACCCGGGGCTGCAGTGCGACCGGCCGGGCGCGACCGACCCGACGACGTCCCCCGCCCGCACCTCCTCGCCCTGGTGCACGGCAGGCTCGACCGGCTGGTAGGTGACCCGCAGCGGCGGGTCACCCGTGCCCTCCAGCGTGACCGTGACGACGCCGCGCCCGCCCACGGGCCCGGCGAAGGACACCCGCCCGTCGGCGACCGCCCGCACCCG
>DASSBO010000067.1:0-3468 GCA_035698655.1 Streptomyces sp. | reverse complement strand
CGACCTCGAACCTCGGGTCGTCGGTGAGGAGTTCCCACACGTCGGTGGCCCGGTCGATCACCTCGTCGAAGAGGTCGCCGACGGCGTCGGCGCCCATGATGCGCAGCGTGAGCCACAGTTTGAGGGCGTCGAACCGGCGGGTGGTCTGCAGCGACTTGTCGACCTGGTTGGGCACGCGTTCCGCCGCGGCCGCCGGGTTGAGGTAGTCGGCGTGGTACGTGGCGTGCCGCAGGGTGGTGCGGTCACGGACCAGCACGGCGCTGGAACTGACCGGCTGGAAGAAGGACTTGTGGTAGTCGACCGTGACGGAGTCGGCGCGCTCGATGCCGTCCAGCAGGTGCCTGCGGCGGGAGACCAGCAGTCCGCAGCCGTAGGCCGCGTCCACGTGCAGCCAGGTGCCGCTGCTCTCGCACAGGTCGGCGATCTGCGGCAGCGGGTCGATGCTGCCGAAGTCCGTGGTGCCGGCCGTGGCGACGACGGCCATCGGCACCAGGTCCTGCTCGCGGCAGCGGGTGAGGGCGCGTTCGAGTTCGACGGGACGCATCCGCCGGTCGGCCCCGCACGCCACCGGGATGACGGCGTCCTCGTCCAGGCCCAGCAGGGTGGCGGCCTTGGTGATGCTGAAGTGGCTGCACTCGGAGGTCAGTACGCGCAGCCGGGGCAGGATCTGTGACCGGCTCGGCGGTGTCGTGCTGTTCTTCCGGACCGTACGGCAGGCCTCCTCGCGGGCCAGCAGCAGCGCCTGCAGGTTCGACTGGGTGCCGCCGCTGGTGAACACGCCGTCGGCGGCGCGCCCCAGTCCCGCACGCCGGGCCGTCCAGTCGATGAGGCGGCGTTCGATGAGGGTTCCGCCGGCGCTCTGGTCCCAGGTGTCCAGTGAGGAGTTGACGGCCGAGAGCACCGCCTCGCCCACTACCGCGGGCACCACGACGGGGCAGTTGAGGTGCGCCAGATAGCGCGGGTGGTGGAACCACACGGCGTCGCGCAGGTAGAGGCGGTCGAGTTCGTCCAGGGCGGCGGTGCGGTCGCGCAGCGGCCGGTCCAGGTCGACGGCGTCGATCTGCGGCGCGAGTTGCGCCGGCGTGACGCCGGTGAAGGGCTGCTCGGCGCTCGCCAGCCGGTCCGCGACGCGCCGCACGCCGTCGGTGACGGCGCGCCGGTAGCTCTTCGCCGTTCCGCCGTTGAGCAGTTGGCCGGCGGCGGTTGCGGTCTGGCCGTCGTCCGCCGGCCGCTCCCGCCTGGTCGACGGCTCGTGGGCCGACGGGGCGAGGAAACTCATGTACGTCCTCCCGGTCTGGGGACTGCGGGCACGCCGACCGGGCAGGCAGAGGAACCCCGCCCGCGGCGCTAGTGAGGTTAGCCTAACCTAACTAGAGTCGAGTGCGGGCGGGGCGGTCGTCGATCGGTCAGCCGGCCTCCTCCCGGAGACTGCGCATCACCAGGCCGGTGGCCGGCTTGGGACCGAACGAGGTGGACTTGCGCGGCATGGTGACGCCCACTCCGGCCAGGGCCCGCACGGTCTCCTCGGGCGTCGCCCGCAGCAGCACCGCCGTGCCGCCGCGCCGGTGCGCCTGATCCACGGCGGCCTCGGCCGAGTGCAGGTAGCCGATGTCGGAGGCGTGGTCCGGCACCCGCCACACCGCGTCCAGCAGCGTGGCGTGCAGCACCGTGGCGTCCAGCCGGCGCCAGGCCTCGGGCCGGTCCGTGCGCAGGGTGCGCTCCAGCAGCGCCGGGTCGGGACGGTCCACCAGGTGGAAGACCTCCGGACCCGACGAGAGCAGGAACGCCGTGCCGTCCGTCGCCGTCAGTTCGTCCATGGCGCGCGGCAGCGGGCCGGCCACCGGCCGGTGCCGGAAGGCGCCGTGCAGACCGGCGAGCGCCTTGTCCAGCGGCAGCCGGGGCAGCAGCCGGTGGATGGCCCGCACCTGCAGCGGGTAGCGGGCCGAGTCGACGAGCAGCACGAGCCCGTGCGACCAGACGGGGTCGTCGGGGTGTTCGGCGGCCAGCCGCTGGTAGGTGGCCCAGCGGTGGTGCCCGTCCGCGATGAGGGCGTCCCGCCGGGACAGGTCGGCGGCGACGGCCGCCAGCTCGGCCGGATCGGTCACCGCCCACAGCCGGTGCGCGAAGCCGTCCTCGGTCGTCGTCGCCAGCAGCGGCGGCCCGGCCGAGGCCCGCTCGATCACCGCGGTCGCGCCGGTGGCCGTGCCGCCGCCCCGGTAGGCCAGCAGCAGCGGCTCCAGCTGGGCCGCCGACTCCCGCATCAGCGCCGCACGGTCCTCGACGACCTCGTCGATGACGTCCTCGTGCGGCAGCACCGGGTCGTCCAGCCGCAGTGCGCCGATCAGCCCGCGCTGCAGCACGTCGCCGCTGCGCTGCTCGTAGACGTAGAGCGCCGGCTGCGCGTCGAAGCCGAGAATGCCCTCGGCCAGCCAGCGCTGCAGGGTGCCGGCCGCCTGCCGGTGCCGGGCGGCCGGGTCGGCGGCCTGCGGCAGGATCAGCCGCACGATGTTGTACGGGTCGGCGGTCTCCAGGTGCTGCACCCCGTCCGGCCGCACCACCACGTCGTACGGGGGAGAGGTGACGGCGGCGAGAGAGCTGACCCGTTCCTGGACGTAGCGCAGCCCGCGGAACGGACGCAGATGGAGACCATGGGTAGGCATCCGGGAATGCTATGCGGCCTCGCCCCCGCGGCGCCTGCCGGGTTGCGGGATGATCGGGAGGTACAGCCGATGTGAGGAGCGGGACCGACCCATGCTGCGAGCTTGTGACCAGACGCTGAACGAGGCGTACGACACCGCGCTGCTGGACCTCGACGGTGTGGTCTACGCCGGCGGCGAGGCGGTCGCGCACGCGGTGTCCGCGCTGGGCGACGCCCGCGAGGCGGGCATGCACCTGGCGTACGTGACGAACAACGCCGCCCGCACGCCGCAGACCGTGGCCGCGCACCTCGTGGAGCTGGGCGTGCCCGCCCGCGCCGAGGACGTCGTCACCTCGGCCCAGGCGGTCGCCCGCCTCGTCGCCGAGGACCTGCCCGCCGGCGCCCGGGTGCTCTGCGTCGGCGCGGAGGGGCTGCGGGAGGCGCTGCACGAGCGCGGACTGCGGCCCGTGGAGTCCGCCGACGACGACCCGCAGGCGGTGGTCCAGGGCTACGGCGGCCCGCAGATGGCGTGGGGCCGGCTGGCCGAGGCGGCACTGGCGGTGGGCCGCGGGCTGCCGTGGTACGCGTCGAACACCGACCTGACGCTGCCCGGGCGGCGCGGCATCACCCCCGGCAACGGCGCCGCCGTCGAGGCCGTGCGGATCGCCACCCGCTGGATGCGGCGCCCGCCGGAGCCGAAGGTGGCGGGCAAACCGCAGCCGCCCATGCACCGCGAGACCATCCTGCGCACCGGCGCGCAGCGGCCGCTGGTAGTGGGCGACCGCCTGGACACCGACATCGAGGGCGCCCACACCGGCGGCGTCGACTCG
>DASSBO010000066.1:0-7956 GCA_035698655.1 Streptomyces sp. | reverse complement strand
CCTGCGCCTCCCCGTCCTCCCGGTCCCCGAGGTCCCGGCGAGAGGCGACTGACCCCGCACGACGCGAAGGGCGACGGCTGCGGCCGTCGCCCCTCAGCGGGTGCCTGTGCGGGCCGGGCGGAGGCCGCGGCAGGTCAGGTGCACGGCATAACGGACGAGTGGGCAGAGCTGCCCTCGATCGGCGCAGTCGTGGTGTGATCCATCACACCGGACCGCGGAGCGGTCGGTCCCGGGCGTCCCCAAGACCGACCGCCGGCTCCCCTGCCCGCCTGGGCAGGGTCGTGACCGGGCTGCTGTCCCCTGCCGTCCGGTCACCGCCCCGGTGCGAGGTCCCACGACGCGGCCGGCTCCGCGCCGTGGCGGGAGGGGCGGGCGTCTCATCGCTCCGGTGGCGACGTCCGGTTCAACGAAGCGCCGCCCCGGGGGTCACGCGCCGTACGGGTGACCGGTCGTTCACGCGCGTCGGTCCGGCGCGTCGTTCACGCACGGCCGCGGCACAGTTCGAGCAGCGTCATCGCCAGCGTCGTGCCCGGGCGGCCCAGCCGGTCGCGGTAGCGGCCCAGGATCTCCATCTCGCGTGCCAGGTTCACCCGCCGGCCGCCCGACGCGACGCGCGCCCGCTGGATACGGGCGGAGACGGCCATCCGTTCCTCCACGAGGGCGATGATCTGCTCGTCGAGCTTGTCGATCTCTGCGCGGGAGGTGCCGACCGTCTCTGCCGCGTCCTCCGTACGGGCGCCGGTGTCGGCGGCGGCGGTGCGCCGACGGGCGGGGGAGGTGGTGGTGCTGGTGCTCATGCCGTGTCTCCTCGGCTCGGGCGGCGGCCCGGTCCGGCCGACGGTCCGGGGGCGGAAACGCCAGGCGCCCCGGGCCGATGGCCGGCCCGGGGCGCCTGGGGAAGTCGCTGGTCAGTGGTTCAGCAGCGCGACCTGTGGCAGCCGGACGGGCCGGTGCCATAGGTAAACTCGAAGGTCGTCTGCGTGCACATGGCCCCCAGTATGCCCCCGGACACGGCCTGCGTCCACGAAGCGGCCGGATCGTGAGACGCCTCGCGCACCCGCGCGAGCGGCCGGTCACCCGGACGGCCCCGGTAGAATTGCCGTGTCAGCCCCGGCTCCGCCTCCTGCGGCGGCCGCCGCAGGGCAGCCCGCCCGCTCGCTCCACCGCCGAAAGGCCGCTCGTGGCATCAGCGCCCACCCGCCAGCCCGTGCCGGAATCCGCCCAGGCCCCGGACACCGTCCTCGTCGTCGACTTCGGCGCGCAGTACGCCCAGCTCATCGCGCGCCGCGTGCGCGAGGCCCGCGTGTACAGCGAGATCGTGCCGTCGACGATGCCGGTCGAGGAGATGCTCGCCAAGCAGCCGTCGGCGATCATCCTCTCCGGCGGCCCCTCCTCCGTCTACGCCGAGGGAGCCCCGTCCCTGGACCGTGCGCTGTTCGAGGCCGGCGTGCCGGTCCTCGGCCTGTGCTACGGCTTCCAGCTGATGGCCACCACCCTCGGCGGCACGGTGGACGCCACCGGCAGCCGCGAGTACGGCCGCACCGACCTGGCCGTCTCCAAGTCCGGCTCCACTCTCTTCGAGGGCACCCCGGACCGGCAGCAGGTGTGGATGTCGCACGGCGACGCCTGCTCGGCCGCCCCCGAGGGCTTCACGGTCACGGCGTCAACCGACCTGGTCCCCGTCGCGGCCTTCGAGGACGACGAGCGGCGGCTGTACGGCCTGCAGCACCACCCGGAGGTCATGCACTCCACCCACGGGCAGCAGGTGCTGGAGCACTTCCTGTACCGGGGCGCCGGGCTCACCCCCTCCTGGACCACCACGAGCATCGTCGACGAGCAGGTCGCCGCGATCCGCGCGCAGGTCGGGGAGAAGCGGGCGATCTGCGGGCTGTCCGGCGGCGTCGACTCGGCGGTGGCGGCGGCGCTGGTGCAGCGGGCCATCGGGTCGCAGCTGACCTGCGTGTACGTCGACCACGGGCTGATGCGCAAGGGGGAGACGGAGCAGGTCGAGAAGGACTTCGTCGCCGCGACCGGCGTGCAGCTGAAGGTCGTCGACGCCTCCGAGCGCTTCCTCGACGCGCTGGACGGGGTCTCCGACCCCGAGCAGAAGCGGAAGATCATCGGGCGCGAGTTCATCCGCGTCTTCGAGCAGGCGCAGGCCGAGCTCGTCGCCGAGGCGGGCGCGGCCGGCGAGGACGTCTCGTTCCTCGTGCAGGGCACCCTCTACCCGGACGTCGTCGAGTCCGGCGGCGGCACCGGCACCGCGAACATCAAGTCGCACCACAACGTGGGCGGCCTGCCCGAGGACCTGGAATTCGAGCTCGTCGAGCCGCTGCGCAAGCTGTTCAAGGACGAGGTCCGCATGGTCGGCCAGGAGCTCGGCCTGCCGGACGAGATCGTCCAGCGGCAGCCCTTCCCCGGCCCCGGCCTGGGCATCCGCATCGTCGGCGCGGTCACCCGCGAGCGGCTGGACGTGCTGCGCGAGGCCGACGCGATCGCCCGCGAGGAGCTGACCGCGGCCGGCCTGGACCGCGACATCTGGCAGTGCCCGGTCGTGCTGCTCGCGGACGTCCGCTCCGTCGGCGTCCAGGGCGACGGCCGCACCTACGGCCACCCGATCGTGCTGCGGCCCGTCTCCTCCGAGGACGCCATGACCGCCGACTGGTCGCGCCTCCCGTACGACGTGCTGTCCCGGGTCTCGACCCGCATCACGAACGAGGTCAGCGAGGTCAACCGGGTCGTCCTCGACGTCACGAGCAAGCCGCCGGGCACCATCGAGTGGGAGTGACGGGCTCCGCCCGTCACCCGCAACGCGTCAACGCCGCGCCGCCGCTCACCTGATCGAGCGGCGGCGCGGGCGTTTGTGCCGTCCCGGGCCTATGGCCCCGGGAAAATGCGGGCGTGCACGACGCGACGACTGACGAAGAACTGCCCATGTGGGCGGTACCGCCTCCGGACGGCTACTGCGCCGGCGACCTCGACCGGCTGCCCCACTTGCCCCAGCACACCGAGCTGATCGACGGCAGCCTCGTCTTCACCGCCCCGCGCCCCTACTTCCACTCGCTGGCGACAAGCCTGCTGCAGGCGGGGCTGCACCGAAGCCGGCCGGCAGGGCTGACCGTGTGCCGGGGTATGACCGCGATTCTCGGACCGAAGAACCGTACCGAGCCCGACCTGTCGGTGGTCAGGTCCGCTGCCATCAGCGACGACTGGTCGGACACGGGCTTTCATGCGCGGGACCTCGATCTCGTGGTCGAGGTCGTCTCACCGGAGTCGGTCGAGCGTGACCGCAAGCGGAAGCCGCAGCTGTACGCAGAAGCCGGTATCCCGCACTTCTGGCGGGTCGAAGAGGCCGAAGGCATGCGGCCGGTCGTGTACGTCTACGAACTCGACCCGGCCACCGCCGCCTACTCGCTGACCGGGATCTTCCGCGAGCAGCTCAAGCTGTCCGTGCCGTTCACCGTTGACATCGACCTCGCCGAGATCGACCGGCTCTGACGTGCAGGCGGTCATGCCGCGGCGTCGAGGTCGGTAGGGTCGACGGGCGTGACAGCAGACGAGAGTCCTTCCCTCGCGACCGGCCAGCGCTCGCTCGGCGACCCGGGCCTGACCTTCCCGTTGTGGCCTCCGCTGACCGGCGGCTGCCCGCGGACCAGCACCGACGAGGTCGCCTACCCGGTCGAGGTCGACTACGCCTACGACCGGCTGCCGGCCGGGTTCTTCCCCGGCGGCGCGGCGCCCGCCTCGCACGTGTCCGGTCACGAGCGGTGGGCGCCGCTGCTGCCGCCGCTGGCCGCGCCGGGGCTCGGCGAGGGCGGGACGCCGCTGGTCGAACTCGGACCGGGGCTGTTCGTGAAGGACGAGTCCCGCAACCCGACGTGGAGCCACAAGGACCGGCTCAACCGCTGCACCGTGAGCGCGGCCGTCGGTGCGGGCGCGCCCGGAGTCGTCGTGGCGTCCTCCGGCAACCACGGCGCCTCGGCGGCGGCGTACGCGGCGCGGGCCGGGCTGCCGTGCGTCGTCATCGGCTCGCCGAATCCGCCGCCGGTGGTCGACAGCTTCCTGCGCGCCTACGGCGCGGTCGTGCTGCACGTGCCGTGGGAGGCGCGGTGGCCGCTGACGCGGCAGATCGTCGAACGCCTCGGGCTGCATCCCGTCAGCAACCTGGCCGTTACGCACACCGGGCACCCGTTCGGATCCGAGGGCTACAAGACCCTCGCCTACGAGATGCACGCCGACCTCGGTGAGCCCTCGGCCGTCTTCGTGCCGACGGGGTACGGGGAGCTGCTGTTCGGCGTGTGGAAGGGGTTCGCCGAGCTGCGGCGGCTCGGCGTGACGGCGCGGATGCCGCGGCTCTACTCGTGCGAGTCGGCTGCGGGCGCGCCGCTGGCGGCCGCCCTGCGGGAGGGCCGCCCCGCGGCCCACACCGAGGTCGGCACGACGGACGCGTACTCGCTCGCCTGCCCCGTCGGCGGCTACCGCGGCGTCGTCGCCCTCCGCGAGAGTGGCGGCCGTGCGCTCGAGCTGAGCGACGAGCAACTCCGTGCGGCGCACGGGGAGCTCGCCGCGGCGGGCCTGTGGGCGGAGCTGTCCTCGGCCGCCGGCCTGGCGGGCCTGCGCAGCCTGCCGGCGGCCGAGCGCGAAGCGCTCGACGGGCCGGTGGTCTGCATCTCCACGTCCAGCGGCTTCAAGGACCGCGGCGTCGGCGCCGGCCACCCCGAGGTGCTGGACGGCACCTGGGAAGCCGCCCGCCCCCTCCTCCGCGCCGCCGGCCTCGACGCCTGAAAGCCGTCCAGGGCGTCAACCACGAGACATCTTGATCACCCGAACGGGCGGTGCGTGATCATTTCTGGCCGCTACGCTGAGGGCAGGGCCCAGGATGTCGTCCATGGGAGGACTCATGACCGCCGAGAAGCATTCCGGCACCTCATGGCCAGTGCCGCCACCCGGCGGCTACACCGTGGACGAGCTGTTCAACCTGCCCGACCTCCCGGCGCACACCGAGCTGATCGACGGGAGCCTGGTTTTCGTGAGCCCGCAGCGGGATTTTCATTCGCTGGTGATGTTCCTCCTGGAGGCCGGGCTGCGGAGGACAGTGCCCGAGCACTTTCGGGTCAAGCGTGAGATGGCCATCGTGCTCAGCCCGCAGACCGTGCCCGAGCCGGACCTGGTGGTGTTGAAGGCCGAGGCCGTCACCAGTCGTCGCCAGACGCGCTACGCGGCTGCCGACGTCGTCATGGCCGTAGAGGTCGTCTCGCCCGAGTCGGAGGAGCGGGACCGGGAAACGAAGCCTCTCAAGTACGCCAAGGCCGGGATCCGGCACTTCTGGCGGGTCGAGATGACGGGCGAGAAGGAACATCCGACCGTCTACACCTTCGAGCTTGACCCGGCCACCGGCGCGTACGCCGTCACCGGCATCCACCATGACCGGCTGAAGCTGTCCGAGCCGTTCACGATCGACATCGACCTCACCGAGATCGACCGTCTCTAATCTGGTGCCCGGCCGGTGGCCAGGAGGGCCGTGTGGGGGAGGGCGAGGGTGCCGTCCGCCCTGGTGAACTCCTTCGCCAGCGTGACGAAGTGGGCGTGGATGTCCGCCACCGTTTCCGGTGGGAGGGTGCGCAGCGCCTGGCCGATCGTGGCCATGCCGGACGCCGGGCCGCTCCACCATTCGTCGGGCGTCGTGTGGTGGTCCCAGGCGAGCAGCTCGCAGGAGACGTCGCTCAGGCCGGCGGCCGTCAGCAGGGACGCGAAGCCCGGTTCGTCGCGGGGGAAGTCGTCCTCCGGGGCGAGGGAGGGGAAGTCGAGGCGGTCCAGGACGCCGGCGGCGGACAGGGCGCGGCCCAGCAGGGCCTTGCCGGGGGCCGCCGGCGACGCCCAGATCGTCAGGGCGATGCGGCCGCCGGGCCGCGTGACGCGGCGCAGGTCGGCCAGCGCCGCCGCCGGGCGGCCGACGTGGTTCAGCACGAAGTTGCCGGCGACCGCGTCGAACTCGCCGTCCGAGAACGGGAGCTCGGGCAGGGCGGCCTGCCGGACGTCCGCGTCCGGCACGGCTGAGGCCGTGTGGGCGACCATGTCCGGTTCCGCGTCGACGGCGGTGACCTTCGCGCCGCGCGCCAGCGCGGCCGAGGCGACGGTGCCGGTACCCGTGCCGACGTCCAGCAGATGCAGGCCCGGCAGCGGCAGCGACCCTGTTGCCGCTTCCAGCAGCGCCGGCACTGCGTGGGCGCACAGGAGCCCGAAACTGGCTTCGTAGGCGGCGGCCTGCCCGGCCCACGCGCGGCGTTCACGTACATCGAAGTCCAGCGTCACGCCGACACGTTAACCGGCTGCCGGGACGATGTTCTGGTTGGCGTGGAAGAGGTTGTCCGGGTCGTAGGTGCGCTTGACCTGTGCCAGGCGGTCGTAGTGGTCGCGGTAGGTCGACCGGACGCGGTCGACGCCCTCGTCCGCGCCGAGGAAGTTGACGTAGGCGCCGCCCATCGAATGCGGGTGCATCTCGGTCCAGAAGTCCACGCACCAGTCCCGTATCGCCTTCGCGTTGGCGGCGTTGTCGTCGATGCCGGCGAAGACGCCGGACCACACCGCGTCGCGGTGGTTGAAGGCCGTGGAGTCGGGATCCACGCGGTGCGGGGCGCCGTCGACCGGGTACAGGTGCGCGGTGGACAGCGTCGTCGGGATGGACTCGCCGTACCGCTGGGTGATCTCCAGCGTCTCGTCGTCCAGGCGGTCGAAGAAGTCCCCGCGCCAGTACCACTGCAGGCCGGGTGGGAGCAGCCCGTCGAACATGCTCTGCAGGTCGGGATAGGGCATCGGCGTGGTGAAGTGGAAGGCCGGTGTGGCCGGTTGGTGCACCACCTGGAGGGTGTCGTCCAGTGCGCGGAGGTCGCCGTTCAGACACCACACGACCGCGCACATCTTCCGCCCGTGCGTCTCCGGCGGGAACGGCGGGGCCGGCGGGACGACGAGCACCGCGAAGAAGCCGAAGATGTCCTCCGGCGCGGCGGGCAGGTACTCCCGGTACCAGGCGAGGACGTCGCGGGTGCGGTCCACCGGCCACAGCGTCACACCGACGCCGACCGTGTCGACCGGGTGCAGCCGGTAGGTGAAGGAGGTGACGACGCCGAAGTTGCCGCCTCCGCCGCGCAGCGCCCAGAACAGGTCGGGGTGGTGCCCTTCGTCGGCGGTGACGATACGGCCGTCCGCCAGCACGACCTGCGCCGAGAGCAGGTTGTCGACGGTCAGGCCGTACCGGCGGGTGAGGTAGCCGTGGCCGCCGCCCAGGGTGAGGCCACCGACGCCCGTCGTGGAGACGATCCCGGCGGGTGCGGCCAGGCCGAACTCGTGGGAGGCGCGGTCCAGGTCACCGATGACGCAGCCCCCGCCGACCTCGGCGGTCCGGGTGTCCGGATCGACGTACACGGCACGCAGCGGGGACAGGTCGAGGGTCACCCCGTCGTCCACGACGCACAGCCCGGGGCCGCTGTGGCCGCCGCCGCGCACGGCGAGTTCCAGGCCGTGGTCGCGGGCGAAGGCCACGGCAGCCGCGACCTCGACGGCGTCCCCGCAGCGCACGATCGCGGCCGGATGCCGGTCGATCATGGCGTTGTAGATCGTGCGGGACGCCTCGTAGTCGGCATCCTGCGGGCCCGTCACCGGCCCGTGCAGCGCGGCCCGCATCTCGTCCAGAGTGCTGATGTTCATCACGACCCCCGGCTGTGCCGAACGTCGGCCCCGCCGTCGCCAGGTGTCCGAAGCGTGGAGCGCGGTCGGACGCTGCGGGGCCGACGCTTCCAGCATCTCGCCGAAAGCGGCGGGCCGGCGACGGCCGAACGGCCCGGCGGGCCGGGCTGACCGGGGCAGCCGGCCGGCCCGCGGCCGGGCCGAAAGCGCCGGGTCAGACGAGCCGGCGGGCGGTCGCCCAGCGGGTCAGCTCGTGCCGGTTGGACAGCTGCA
>DASSBO010000065.1:0-6781 GCA_035698655.1 Streptomyces sp. | reverse complement strand
CCTCCCGCGCCGCGGGAGGGGCCACCGGTTCGATGTGACCGTGTGGCCGTGCCGGCTCGGATCAGCCGTTGGCCAGCGCCTGCAGGCGGTCGTAGGCGCCGTTGAACACGTCGTGGTCGCCCACGATCGGCCCGGTCGAGGTGTACTGCCAGAAGGTGTAGAAGCCCCAGCCGCCCGGGAGGGTGCCCGGTGAGGACGCGTAGCGGGCGATCCACAGCGGGTCGGTGGTGTGCAGGCCGGTCCAGTTGCCGGTGCACTGGGTCCACCAGTCGGTGGTCGAGTAGATCACCGCGTCGCGGCCGGTGCGGGCCCGGTAGGTGTTGACGAAGTCCGCGATCCAGTTGCGCATGGACGCCTGGCTCAGCCCGTAGCACGTCGCGCCGTAGGGGTTGTACTCGATGTCCAGCGCGCCGGGCAGCGTCTTGCCGTCGCGCGACCAGCCGCCGCCGTGGTCCACGAAGTAGTTGGCCTGGGTGGCGCCGCTCGAGCCGTTGGGGATCGCGAAGTGGTAGGCGCCGCGGATCATCCCGACGTTGTAGGACCCGTTGTACTGCTGCGCGAAGTACGGGTTCCGGTAGTACGTGCCCTCGGTGGCCTTGGTGTAGGCCCAGCGCACGCCGCTGTTCCACAGGCCGTTCCAGTCGACGTTGCCCTGGTGGCTGGAGACGTCGACGCCCTGGATGGACGCCTGCAGCGACGGGCTCCCCGGCAGTGAGCCGTCGCTGTGGTCGTGCTTCGCGAGCGTCATGCCCATCCAGGCCTGACCGCGCTTGATGTGCTGGGCGTGTCCGCTGTCCGGCGCCGCCTGTGCCATGCCCGGCAGGGCGAAGACCAGGGCGAGCGCCGCGATGAGCATTCCCGTTGCGGACGCGAGGGGGCGCCTGCGGCGGGCCGTACCGGATCTGTTGCTGGGCATCGCTGCCTCCGAAGACCTCGGTGGAAAGGTGGGGGGACGGTGCAGCATGCACTTGGTGCTGTGCATGACATCCGGAAGATATGCGCGTAGACCGCGCCGGCGGAAGGGGTACCGGTACGCGCCGTTGGTCTACTCCTGCGAAGATGTGGCGGAGCTGCGACGATCGCGGCGGATGAAGGAAAGTTTCAGGACGGGAACGAGCCGGGAAGGGCGCTGACGTGCACGAGGCCGGGGCGGGTGAAGAGCGGCCGGACGGCGCGGGAAATGGTGTGGACCACGCCGTGCCGTGCGGAACCGGCGAATACGGGCAGGAGTTCCTCGACCTCGAACGCGAACTGGCCGTGTTCCTGCGGCGTGCCCGCGCCTCGTCGGGCGAGATGGCGCGGGAGGTCCACCCCGAACTCGAGTCGTCAGCCTACGGGCTGTTGGTGCGGCTGGAGGACGCCGGCCCGCAGCGGGCGACCGCGCTGGCCGCGTACTTCGGCGTCGGCAAGGCGACGATGAGCCGTCAACTGCGCGCCCTGGAGGACCTCGGGCTGGTGGCCCGCACCCCGGACCCGGCGGACGGCCGGGCCTGGCTGCTGCACCTGACGGACGAGGGCCGCGAGAGGTTCGGCCGGGTGCGGGGCGCGCGCCGCGAACGGTACGGCAGGCAACTGGCCTCCTGGGACCGCACGGAGATCTCCGAACTGGCCCGCCTCCTGCACCGCCTCAACTCGCTCGCCGGCGACGAAGGCGCCACCGGCGCCTGACGGCGCCGCAGCCGCGACACGGTCCCCGGGCCGGGTCCGGGTGCCTCGGGCACCCGGACCCGGCGTCCGTCACCGCCGCGGGCGGCGGGTCAGCGTGTAACCGCCGACGGCGGCCAGCGCGCCCAGCACGCCGCCCGCGACCGTCCACAGCCAGCGGTCGCTCCACCAGCTCGCCCAGCCCGTCTCCGGCGCGGCGGACACGCCTTCGGAGGGCGACGGTGACGGCGTCGCGGACGACGACGCGGCCGGATCGGGCTCGCCCGTCTGACCCGGCTCGACCACCGGCAGCAGCGGCGCGCCCAGGTCGCCGTCCACCGCGGTCGAGCCGTCGGCGTCCGTCAGTTCCGCCCGCACCTCGGTCCGCACCGGCAGGCCGATGTCCTTGTCCGGAACGGACACCGTGGTCAGCCGCACGTAGTACGCGCCGGGCAGCGGCGCGTCGGACCACGGCTCCGCCCAGGCCCGTACGGTCGGCAGCGTGCAGTCCAGCGTGACCGTGCCGGTGTCCGCGCCGGCGGTTGCCGTCGGGGTGCCGGCCGTGCACGGCTGCCGGCGGCGCAGGCCGTCGTAGACGTCCAGCCGCCAACGGGACGAGCCGTGCCGCGCGTCGGCGTCCGGCAGGTCCACCTCCGCCGTGACGGTCGCGGTGCTGCCGGCGCCGGCCGGGAACGACCAGTACAGGTAGTCGCCGGTGGAGGCCACCGCGGTGGCCGTCTGGCCGGGCGTGAGGCCGGCCGCCGTACGGAAGGTGGTGCCCGCCTCGGTCGGGCCCGCGGCCTCCCCGCCGCCCCCGCCGTCGTCCGCCGCGGCCACGCCCGTGCCGGCGCCGAGCAGCAGCCCGGCGCTCAGCACGGCCGCCGCGATTCGCGCGCTTCGCATCGCCATCAGGGAACCCTCCGCACGGTGAGACGCCACTGGGCCAGCAGGCCCCACACCAGGCCGGCCACCAGGCCGACGACGGTCAGCAGGACCAGCGGTATCCAGCCGCGCGCCAGCCCGAACGCGGCGACGTCGGAGGCCTGGTCGGGCCCGTCGACGACGTCGACGGACAGCTCGATGGGCATGCCCGGCTCACGCTGCACGCCGTCCGGGGCCGAGAAGGAGGTGCTGACCTCCAGGCAGATCGGCGCGTAGGACGTGTTCTCCGAGTGCTCCGACTCGGGGGTGGGGTACCGCAGGCCCGTGGAGATGACGTCGGTGCGCCCGGAGCCGGCCTCGCTGCCCCGCACCAGTTCCCGGCCGTCCTTGCCGACGGCCCGCAGCAGCACGCCGTAGTCCGGGTTGACGGCACGGTCCGCCGCGACGCTCACCGAGGCGCGCAGCTCCTGACCGGGCTGCACCGCGACGCGGTACCAGCGGTGTTCGCCGAAGACCGCGCGGTCGCTGTAGACGCCGGGCTGCAGCGTCGGCGCGTCCTTGCAGTGCTTGCCGCCCTCCAGCTCGGTCGGGTTCGCCAGCGGCGTCTCGGCCGAGCGGCGCACCAACTGCTTGAGGCGGTCGGTGAGCTGGTCGGTGTGCTGGACGGCGGTGTAGGTGCCGCCGGTGGCCCGGGCGATGCAGCTGAGCTGCTCGCGGGTGCCGGCGTCCAGCGTCAGGCCGAGCGTGTCGATCACCAGGTGGGTGCCGTGCGCGGCCAGTTCGCGGGCGACGTCGCACGGGTCGGGCTGCCCGCAGGAGTCCTCGCCGTCGGTGATGAGGACGATGCGGCGGGTGCCGCCGGAGTCGCCGAGGTCCTTGTCGGCCTTGCGCAGGGCGTAGCCGATGGGCGTCCAGCCGGTCGGGGCGAGGGTGGCGACGGCCGTCTTGGCCTCGGTGCGGTCCACCGGGCCGATCGGGTACAGCAGTTCGCTGTCCTTGCAGCCGATCGTCTTGTCGTCGCCGGGGTAGTTCGCGCCGAGAGTGCGGATGCCGAGCCGCACCTCGTCGGGGACGGCGTCGATGACCTCGTTGAAGGCCTGCTTGGCGGCGTACATCCGCGAGCGGCCGTCGACGTCGCGCTCGCGCATCGAGCCGCTGACGTCCAGGACGAGTTCGACCTTGGGCGGGTCCTGTGCGGTCACCTCGTCGGCGGCGGCCGGAGCGGCCGGCAGGACGAGGGGTGCGAGGGCGGCCGACAGTCCGCACAGGACTGCCGCCAACCGTCTTCCTATGATCATCGGAGGATCTTATGGATCACACCGTGTGCACAACAAAACCACGTTCACCTGCCAACCGGTGAACCGACTCGGCAGTTGCGGCGCCGCTACCACTCCACGAGGACGGCCGTCGCGTCGTCGTGGCGCTTGAAGCGCGCGAAGGCCGTCCCCGCCGGGTCCGCCGACTCGGCGGCGCGCACCCGGTCGATGAGCGTCTGCACGCCCTCCCTGCGCGCCAGCGCCAGCAGGTCGCCCCAGTCGCCGAAGCCGAACAGGTCGCGCCAGCGGCTCGCGCCGTCCGTCATGGCGAGCAGCGCGCGCACGTCCCGGCGCGGCGTCGTCCCGGTGACGGCCAGTGCGGCCACGTCCGGGTCCGCGGCCGCGGTGTAGAAGCCGTTGCCGCCGGGGGCGTTGCGCTGCGCCTCGACGGCCTCGACGTACGTGGCCGCCGCGGCGGAGCGTTCCGCGCTGCCGCTCGGCAGGGAGCGGACCCGTCGCCTCAGTGCGTGGACCTCCTCGGGCAGTCGGTCCAGCCGCGTGTCCAGCACCGGCGTCACGGTCCCGTCGCCCGCCTCCAGCAGCAGGCTCGCGTCGGAGAGCACCAGATGCTCGACGGTCTCCTCGTCCCAGCGGACCGTCGACACGGTCGCCTGCGGAGTCCGGGGGTGAGAAAGGTCACAGATTGAGGAATGGGCTTCGGCGGTACGCGCGATGGCCTCGGACAGGCACTGGGGCAGCGTCATATCTCGCCGCGAACCGGACAGTTCGAGCAGCGCACCGCCCAGCCGGGCGGTGTACCAGGGAACGCCGTGCACACAGCCGTCGTCGCCCGCCGGCGGTGTGACGCCGTCCAGCACCACGACTGCGCCGCCGGCCCCGGAAGCAGGAAGAACCACTGATGCGTAGTCCTCGTTCGGCCGTTGCGGGTCGCCGGGTTCGCCGGCCGTCTCGATGCGCATGGAGTCAGTCTGCCTGCCGCTTCCGCGCGCCCGCGCGCGCCGTCGCGGCCGGCGCCGCGCATACCGCCGGAGATCCACCGGAATCAGTCGTTCCGGGAAGCGGAGGCCCGGAATCCTGCCAGGCCAGCGGCCGGATTTCCACCCCTGCGACAGCCGACGCCGGGCGCGGGCAGGGGGGTCGGGTTGTAAGCCAACTCCCGGGTGATGTTCACTCATTCCGGTGGCACGTCCGGGGGATCGACACCCACCCCGAGGCGGCACTGTAAGTGTCGGACGTCGTGCATCGGGGCGGGGGAGTTTCTCCCGTGCCACACGAGTCGGAAGCCACCACCCGCGCCGAGCCGGGCGCGGGGCGGAACAGATTGCGAGCATGGGTGCGGACGAAGCGACTTCGGAAACCTGCCGGTCCTCAGACCACCCCAGCCACCCGTACCCGCCGCAGAGCACGGGTACGCAACCGGCTCCTCGTCTCCGTGGTGCTGTGTGCCCTCACCGTCGTCGGTGCCGGCGCCCCCGGCATCGCCGCCTCCTCCGGTGACCTGACGGAGGCACAGGACCTCGTCGACCGCGCGACCGTCAACCAGGACGCCGTCGCGCTCGCCTACGCGCTGTCCGACGAGCGCGACGACATGGTCGCCTACGTCGCGGGCGGCCGCACGAACACCGACGCCGACAGCTCGCCCGCCGGCCCCGACGGCGAGTCCGGCCGCGCCCAGGTCGACCGGCTCACCGACGAGGTCCTCGCCACCGGCGTCGTGCCCGACCCGGTACGGCAGCGGCTGAAGGACCTTCCCCAGCTGCGCCGGCAGGCGTTGTCGGGTTCGGCGAGCGCCTACGACGTCTACGTCGCCTACTCCGACACCGTGCACGCCGTGCAGCGGGTCTCCCGCAGCGTCGCCTCCGGCCTGCCCGGCCGTGCGGAGAACGCCACCGCCTCCGCGCTGCCCTACCTCGGGCACGCCGCCGAACAGGCCTCCGCCGTCCGCGGCCTGTTGCTCGGTGCGCTCGCCGCGGGCGGCCCGCAGGAGAAGCTCACCGCCGAGGCGCAACAGGCGCACGTACGCGTCCAGTCCGCCCTCGCCGACTTCCACCAGACCGCCGGCACGAAGGCCCAGGAGACCTACGACAAGACCGTCACCGGCACCGACATCGGCACCGCCCAGCGGTACCTGGACAAACTCACCGACCAGCCCCGCCTGGACGCCGCCGACCGCTCGCTCAGCCGCTCGCGCATCGAGAGCACCCTCTCGGCCCGCATCGACCGGATGCGCGGCGTGCACTCCTCGCTCGTCACGGCGGAGCTGCACCGGCTGGAGCAACTGCGCGACGACGACGTCACCGCGCTGGAGATCCACCTCGCGATCGTCGGCCTCTGCCTGCTCGTCGCCGTCGGCGTCAGCGTGCAGGCGGCACGGTCCATCACCCGGCCGCTGTCCGTCCTGCGCCGCGGCTCCGCCCGGCTGGCCGGCGACCCGGCGGCCGAGGAACCGGTCCGCTTCTCCGGACGCGACGACGAGTTCGCCGACGTCGTCCGGGCGTTGAACGAACTGCGCGCCACCGCCGCCGAGCTGCACGAGCGGGCGAAGGAGGCGGAGGCCGACAACGGCTACCTGATGACGAGCAAGGACGAGCTCGCCGCCGAGCGGGAACGGCTGCTCGCCGAGTGCCGGACGCTGCGCGAGCGGGTCGACGCCGCCCCCGAGGCGATGCAGGGCACCTTCCTGCACCTCGCGGTGCGCACCCTCGGCCTCGTCGAACGGCAGCTGAGCGTCATCGAGTCCATGGAGGCCGAGGAGTCCGACCCGGACCGGCTCGGCACCCTCTTCACCCTCGACCACCTCGCCACCCGGATGCGGCGGCACGGCGAGAACCTGCTGCTCCTCGCCGGCACCGAGACCGGCGGCCCCGGCCACCCGCACGGCGGCGACACCGCGTGCGGCCCGGTGCCGCTCCTCGACGTGCTGCGCGCCGCCGTCAGCGAGATCGAACGCTACGACCGCGTCGCCCTCGGCTCCCTGC
>DASSBO010000064.1:0-10569 GCA_035698655.1 Streptomyces sp. | reverse complement strand
GCCGCGCCCGGCGCGCCATCGCCGAGTTCCGCATCCGCGGCGTCTCGACGAACCTGCCGTTCCTCGCCTCCGTGCTCGACAACCCCGACTTCGCGGCGGGCCGGGTCTCCACCGGCTTCATCGAGGCGCACCCCGAACTGCTGCGCGCCCGCAAGCCCGCCGACCGCGGCACCCGGCTGCTGACGTACCTGGCCGACGTCACCGTCAACAAGCCGAACGGGCCGCGGCCGCAGACGGCCGAGCCGGTGCTGAAGCTGCCCGCCGCCGACCTGGGTGCCCCGGCCCCGGACGGCTCGCGGCAACTGCTGCGGGAGCTGGGCCCGGAGCGGTTCGCGCAGCGACTGCGCGAGCAGAAGGCGGTCGCCGTCACCGACACCACCTTCCGTGACGCCCACCAGTCACTGCTGGCCACCCGGGTGCGCACTCGCGACCTGCTCGCCGTCGCCCCGCACATGGCGCGGCTCGCCCCGCAGCTGCTCAGCTTCGAGTGCTGGGGCGGCGCGACCTACGACGTGGCGCTGCGCTTCCTGGCCGAGGACCCGTGGGAGCGGCTCGCCGCGCTGCGCGAGGCGGCGCCCAACATCTGCACGCAGATGCTGCTGCGCGGCCGCAACACCGTCGGCTACACGCCCTACCCGACGGAGGTCACCGACGCGTTCGTCGCCGAGGCCGCCGAAAGCGGCATGGACATCTTCCGCATCTTCGACGCGCTCAACGACGTCGAGCAGATGCGCCCGGCGATCCGCGCGGTGCGCGAGACCGGCACCTCGCTGGCCGAGGTCGCGCTGTGCTACACCGCCGACCTGTCCGACCCGTCGGAGAACCTCTACACCCTCGACTACTACCTGCACCTGGCCGAGCAGATCGTCGACGCCGGCGCGCACATCCTGGCCATCAAGGACATGGCCGGGCTGCTGCGTCCGCCGGCCGCCCGCACGCTGGTCACCGCGCTGCGCGAGCGGTTCGACCTGCCGGTCCACCTGCACACCCACGACACCGCCGGCGGCCAGCTCGCCACGCTGATCACGGCGATCGACGCGGGCGTCGACGCGGTGGACGGGGCCACGGCCTCCATGGCGGGGACGACGAGCCAGCCGTCGCTGTCGGCACTGGTGGCCGCCACCGACCACACCGAGCGGGCCACCGGGCTCGACCTGAAGGCCGTCGGCGACCTGGAGCCGTACTGGGAGGCCGTGCGCAAGGTGTACGCGCCGTTCGAGTCGGCGCTGCCGTCGCCGACCGGCCGCGTCTACCGGCACGAGATCCCCGGCGGGCAGTTGTCCAACCTGCGGCAGCAGGCCATCGCGCTGGGGCTGGGCGACCGGTTCGAACTGGTCGAGGACTGCTACGCGGCCGCCGACCGGATCCTGGGCCGGCTGGTGAAGGTCACCCCGTCCTCGAAGGTCGTCGGCGACCTGGCGCTGCACCTGGTCGGCGCGGGCGTGGACCCGGCCGACTTCGAGACCGACCCGGGCAAGTTCGACGTGCCGGACTCCGTCATCGGCTTCCTGCGCGGTGAGCTGGGCGAGCCGGCCGGCGGCTGGCCGGAGCCGTTCCGCACCCGTGCGCTGGAGGGCCGCAAGGAGGGTGCCGGCATCGTGCCGCTGTCCGAGGAGGACGCGCAGGCGCTGGCCGAGGACCGGCGCGGCACGCTCAACCGGCTGCTCTTCCCGAAGCCGACCGAGGAGTACCGCAGCCACCAGGAGTCCTACGGCGACACCTCCGTGCTCAGCACGAAGGACTTCTTCTACGGCCTGGAGCCCGACTCCGAGCACGTCGCCGAACTCGAGCCGGGCGTGCAGCTCCTGGTCCGGCTGGAGGCCATCTCCGACCCGGACGAGACCGGTCACCGCACGGTGCTCACGACGCTGAACGGCCAGCTGCGGCCGGTGCAGGTACGCGACCGCTCCATCACGACGGACGTCAAGGTCGCCGAGCGCGCCGACGCGAACAACGACCGGCACGTGGCGGCGCCGTTCGCCGGTGCGGTGACGCTGCAGGTCGCGGAGGGCGACGAGGTCGCCGAAGGCGAGACGGTCGCCACGATCGAGGCGATGAAGATGGAGGCGTCCATCACCGCCCAGCGCGGCGGCACCGTCGCCCGCCTGGCGATCGGCAAGGTCCAGCAGGTCGAGGGCGGCGACCTTCTCCTCGAACTGCGCTGACCCTCGAGCACACACCGCCGGAGCCCGGCCCCGCGCGACGGGGGCCGGGCTCCGGCGTGTCACGGCACCTGCGTCGCCTGGGTCAGGCCCGCCGACGTGCGGCGGCCCGTGGTCGGCGGCCGGGGCGACCGGCGGCGCAGCAGCAGGCACGCGGTCAGGGCGGCGACGAGGCCGGCCGTCCCGGCCGCCACGAAGCCGCCCGCCGGCGTGAAGACGTCGATCGCCACCCCGGCGAGCGGGGAGCCGAGCGCGAAACCGGCGCTCTGCGCCGAGGACTGCAGACCCGTCGCCTCGCCCCGCACGCCGGCGGGCGCCAGCCGGCTGACGGCGTCGGCCACCGTGGAGAGCGTCGGCGCGGTGAGCAGCCCGGAGCAGACGACGGCCGCGCACAGCCAGGGCCAGTCGTGGGCCAGGCCGACGGGAATCGTCGCGAGCCCGAGCAGGGCGAGCAGCAGCCAGGTGGGCAGCGGCCGCGGCAGCGCGCCGTACGTCAGCCCGCCGGTGACCGAGGCCACGCCGAGGACGGCGACGACCACCGAGGCCCAGGAGACCTGCCCCGCCTCTTCGAGGACGGCGACGATGGCGAGGTCGACGCCGCCGAGCAGCATCGTGGTGCCGAACGCCATCGTCAGCACGGCGATCATGCCGGCGCCCAGCCACTCCCGGCGCGGCGGCCGTTCGCCCGCACCGGCAGGAGTCTCGTGCCCGGCACGCAGCGGCGGGTTGAGCAGCGCGATCCCGACGCCGCCGGCCACCAGCGCGGCGCCGACCCCCCACGCCACCACGCCCGGGGACGTCATCGCGGCGCACAGGATCACCACGGCCGGGCCCACGACGTAGGTCAGTTCGCCTTGCACCGCCTCCAGGGCGAACGCGGCGCGGCGCTGCCCGGCCGTCGTCATCGCGGCGATCGCCTGCCGGGTCACCGGCTGGGCCGGCACCATCAGCGCGCCCGCCACGAAGGCGGCGCCCAGCAGGGCCCCGTACTGCAGGGCCGGCACGCTCAGCCAGCACACCGCCTGCACCGCGGCCGTCCCCAGCAGCACGGGCCGCAGGCCGCGCCGGTCGATCATGCGGCCGAGCAGCGGCCCGCCCAGCGCCAGGCCCGCGGTGAGCACCGCCGCGACACCGCCGGCCGCCGCGTAGCTCATGTCCAGGTCCAGCACGACGTACATCGTCAGCGCCATCATGTCGGCCGTGATTGCGGTACGGGCGAGAAAGGAGACGCCCAGCAGCGACGCCATCCCCGGCACGGCGAGCACCTGTCGGTATCCGGTCACCCGCCTGACGCTAGCGCGGCGCCCGGCCCGCCCACCACGTACAGGGCGGCGGTATGGTGAATGGTATGGCAACCAAGAAGTACACCGTGACCCTCCCCGAGGAGCTTGCCGAGTCCATCCGCACCGAGGTGGGAGCGGGTGGCTTCAGCCGCTACGTCACGCAGGCCATAGAACGCCAGCGCGAGCGCGACCGGCTGGGCGAACTGGTCGGCTGGCTGGAGACCGAATACGGACCGGTCACCGAGTCGGAGATGATCGAGGCGGAGGCCGAACGCAGGGAGATCGAGCGCCTGCATGCCGAGCTTGCGGCAAGGCGGACGGCGTCCGACGAGCCGCGACGGGACGCCGCGTGATCTACCTCCTCGACAGCGAAGGCCTGTCGCAGACAGTGCGGGGAGCACCCGACATGAAGAAGCGTCTTCGAGATGCTGCTTCGACCGACCTCCGTGTGATGACGACGTCGATGACGCTGATCGAGGCGTACGACATGAAGACCTACCGGCCGGCGTGGCACTGGGCGCTGTCCCGCATCCACGTCGAGCCGGTGACGGAAGAGGTCGCGAAGGAAGCCATCGGGCTCTTGAAGGACGCCGGGCTGCATGGCCACAAGTACGCCGTCGACGCGGCCCTGGCGGCCGTCGCCCTCCGCCAGCATGACCCGGTCACCGTCTTCACGTCCGATCAGGACGACGTGCGCAAACTGTGCGGCGACCGCGTGGTGGTCATGAAGCTCTGACCCGCGAACCCGACCGTTCCGCAGAAGGCCCGCCGAGCAACTCGGCGGGCCTTCTGCGTGCGTGACGATTCCACGCTCTTGAGCGATCGCTCAAATCGACGTAGCGTGGGGCACGTTCCGGAGGTCACAGCTGGTTGGGGGCGTGGGATGGGGCTGTACGTCGAGACCCGCATACGGGCGGACATGGACACCTTGTGGGCGCGCACCCAGGATCCGGCGGTGCACCAGCGCTGGGATCTGCGGTTCACGCAGATCGTCCGGCTGCCGGCGCCGGAGGGGGACGCGGACGCGGGGCCGGGGGGCGAGGAGGGGGCGCCCTACCGGTTCCGCTACGCGACGCGCGTCGTGCCGGGGCTCGTCCTGGCGGGCACGGGAGTCGCGGCCGGTCAGCGGCGGCACGCGGACGGCAGCCGCACCTCCGCGCTGCGGTTCGCCTCGCCGCATCCGCTGTCGCTGCTCGCCGAGGGCAGCGGGTACTGGCGCTACGTACCGGACGGCGACGGCGTCCGGTTCCTGACCGGCTACGACTACCGGCCCCGCTGGGGCCGGTTCGGCCGGCAGGCCGACCGGTGGGCGCTGCGGCCGCTGATGGGCTGGGCGACGGCCTGGTCGTTCGACCGGCTGCGGCTGTGGTGCGAGCGCGGCATCCCACCCGAACGCTCCCTGCTCCACGGCCTGCTGGAGGCCGCCGTCCGCGCACTGGCCATCGTGGCGGCAGTGGCCTGGTCGGACGCCGGCCCGTTCGCCACGCTGACGGCTGCCGTCACCGCACTGGCGGCCGTCCTGCTGCCACCGCTCCCCTGCACACCGGCCGCGCGGCGCTGCCGGCGCCGTCCCCGTTCCGCCGCCCGGCCACCCGTCCTGCTCCGCACTCTCACCGCCTCGGAGGCGTCCCGATGACCTCGATCTTCCAGCGTGCGCTGGGCAGAGACTTCGACCGGCTGCACCCGCAGTTGCAGCGCCGCTTCTCCGTCGGTCTGGCCGGCGGCGAGGGCTGCATCGGCCGCGGCGTGATGGACCGCGTCTGGCACGGCCCGGGTTTCGTGCGCCCGTTCCTGCGGCTCGGCGCGACGCGCAACATCCTGGTGCCCGGCGCCGGCCGCGACATCCCCTTCGTCATCGAGAACCTCCCGTACCGGGACGGCTACGGGCGCGAGACGGTGACCTTCGTGCGCACCTTCCGGTTCCCGGGCGGCGCACGGCGGTTCGACGCGACGATGATCTTCAGCGACGAGCGGCAGCGCATCGTCGACTACCTCGGCACCCACCAGCATCTGGCCACTGACCTGCACTTCGCCGCCGAGGACGGCGCCCTGGTCATCCGCTCCGGCGAACACCGCTTCCGCGAGCGCCGGTTCGACGCTCGTGTGCCGGACCTGATCGGCGGCGACGCGGAGGTCCGCGAGTCCTACGACGACGCGGCGGGCTGCTTCCGCATCCAGGTGCGTGTCACGAACAGGTACGTCGGGCCGCTGTTCGGCTACCAGGGCCGCTTCCAGGCGGAGTTCGTCGACGTGGCACGCTGCGGGGTACGGGCCGGACTGCGGCCGGTCAGGGAGGAAGCACGGGCATGAGCGGACGGACGACGACGCCACCTCGGGGCGGCGACACCCGCACGAAGCTGCTGGAGGGCGCGCTGCGCTGCCTCACCGAGCAGGGCATCGCCGGCTCCTCCGCACGCGCCATCGCCTCCACTGCCGGGGTGAACCAGGCGCTGGTCTTCTACCACTTCGGCAGCGTCGACGAACTGCTCTCAGCCGCGTGCCGGCACGGCGCGGAACAGCGCGTCGCGCGCTACCGCGAACGCTTCGCCCAGGTCGAGACGCTGTCCCAGCTCCTGGAGCTGGGGAACGACCTGCACGCCGAGGAGCACGCGGTGGGCAACGTCGCCGTCCTCGCCCAGCTTCTGGCGGGCGCCCAGAACGAACCGAAGCTGGCGCCCGCGACGGCGGCGGGCCTGAACCTGTGGATCGAGGAGATCGAACAGGTCCTGGTCCGGGTGCTGGCCGCCTCCCCGCTGAGCGAGTTCCTCGACGCGCGCGGCCTGGCGCGGGCGGTGGCGGCGTCGTTCGTGGGCCTGGAACTGTACGACGGAGTGGACAAGGACGGTGCGGACCGCGCGCTGGCGGCCCTGGAACAACTCGCCGCACTGGCGGCCGTCCTGGACGACCAGGGCCCGGTGATCCGCCGCGCCATCCGCACGGCCCTCCGCCACACCACCCGCCGCAACACCGACGCGTAACCCGGAAATCGGGCGAGCTCTCGTCCGGATTCCGCGGAATTTCCGGTCGAGACCTCGCCCCATTTCTCCTCGATGGTCAGTCCCAGCCGCCGAACAGGCCGGAGTTCAGCTGCGCGGAGCAGATGTTGTACCCGCCGACCGCGTGGCCCTCCTTTGTCTTGTCCCCGATGGTGACCGAGCAGTGGATGTCGCCGCCGCCCTGCAGCTGGGCGGTGATCGCGTAGTACAGGGCGTCGTCCTTGAGCGTCAGTGTCTTCGTCATCGCGCCCGAGCTGCCCTGCAGGTTCTCGCTGTCGCTGCCGTAGGTGGTGTCGACGCCGTTCGGCGCGGTGCCCCACACCTTGAAGACGGCTTTCGTCACCTCCTCCTTCTTCTTCGGCTTCTCCTCCTTCGGGGCCTCCTGCTTCGGCTTCGCCTCCTTCGGGGCCTCCGCCGGCTTCGCCGTGTCGTCGGCGGCCTGCTCCTGCGGGGCGTCGTCCTTCGGCTGCGCGCTGGCGGCCGGCTTGCCGGACGCGACGTCGTCACCGCCGCCGTCCCCGCCTCCGGCGACGGCGGCGATCATGCCGATCACCAGGAACAGGGCGAGGACGCCGAGGCAGCCGAAGCCGAACGCCTTTCCGGCGCCGCCCTTCTTCTGTGGCGGCTGGGGCGGCGGCGTGCCCCACGGTGCGGTCGGCGGCCCGACGGGCCCGGGCTGCTGCGGAGGGTGCTCGGACATGGGTGTACTCCCGTTCTCACGATGGACGAAGAGGTGAAGAGTCGGACGTGTGGCCCGGCCCGGTCGCCGGACGGGTCTCGCACGGTCAGCTGCCGTGCACCCGCCCGTGGATGGTGAGAAAGCGCCGCAGGTCTGCCGCTTCGGCAGCCGGAAGGATGCCCGAGGCGAGCAGCTTCGGTGCCTCCTCACTCACCCGCTGCAGGTGTCCGACCGACTCCAGGTGGTGCCACAGCAGGCGGTAGGCCTGCATGTGGTCGTAGAGCGTCGTCTCGTAGGTCCGGTCGGCGAGGTGCCGGGCCTGGGTCAGCAGGGCCCGGAAGTTGGCGTCGTCGTCCCGCTGCGGCAGCGCCGCCCGCTCCCGGGCGTACACCGTCGGCGGCTGCCAGTCCTGCTCGCTCACGCCATTCCCCCCTCGTCCCAACTGCGCCGTCGTCTCGTGTGCCAGGCCGGTCACCATCCGCGGATCCTCCGGCCGTACTCGCTCTCGGACTGCGGCACCGCGGGCGGCCCCACGGCGCCGATGACGGCGATGGTCGGCATGGTGATGGACACGGGCGGATCCCTTCGGAAGTCCGGGTGGGACACATGCCGGACGACCGCCGTGCGGCGGCATCGGGCAGGACGAACGAGCGCTTCGGCGGCCGGCACCGCATCGAACCGAGCGACATGGCCCGAAGCACCGCCAGAGAAGCACAACAGTGAAAGCGTCGTCAAACACTATGACCGAAAAGACTCGCGGTGTAAGCTGCTGAGCACCTGCCCGCCCCCACCGACAGGACCGTCATGCCGCAGCCATCCGCCCAGGTGACAGCCGCCGAGGTGTCCCGTATCGCCGGCGTCACGCGCGCCACCGTCAGCAACTGGCGCCGCCGGCACGCGGACTTCCCGGCCCCGGCGGGCGGCACCGAGAGCAGCCCGCTGTACGACCTGCGGGCCGTGCGGGCCTGGCTCGAGGCGCGGGGCCACGTCTCGGCCGCGTCGCCGACCGAGGAACTGCGCACCGTGCTGCGCCTGCATCCCGAGGGCGGGGCCGCCGCGACGCGGGCGCTGCCACTCGTGCTCGCCGCCGCGCGCAGCGACAAGTACTCGCTCGCTTCCTGGTCCGAACTCGCCGACGCCGAACTGGCGACGCACGCGGCGAAGGCGGTGGCCGAGCTGGCGGAACTCGTGCCCGGGGCAGGCTCCGTCCGCTACCGCCGGCAGGACGCCGACCTGCTGCGTGCCCTCCTCCGCTGCGTACGGGACGACGGCGGGCACGCCGCGCTTGATGTGCTCGCAGAGCGCGAACTGGACGACAGTGCCGCCTCCGGCGCCTACCAGACACCGGACCGGCTGGCCGGCCTGATGGCGGCTCTCCTCGCTCCGGCAAAAACCCAGTTCCCGGCCCGCGTGCTCGATCCGGCCTGCGGCAGCGGCAGCACACTGGCCGCCGCCGCCCGCCACGGCGCCACGGAGCTCTACGGGCAGGACCTGCTGCCCGTCCAGGCGCAGCGCAGCGCCGTGGCGCTCGCGCTCGCCGCCCCGGACGCCACGGTGACCATGCGGGACGGTGACAGTCTGCGCGCCGACGCCTTCGGCGATGTCACCGTGGACGCCGTGCTGAGCACTCCCCCGTACGGCGACCGCAACTGGGGGCACGACGAACTGGCCTTCGACGCTCGCTGGGCCTACGGGCTGCCGTCACGCGCCGAGTCGGAACTCGCCTGGATCCAGCACGCGTTGTCCCACCTCTCGCCGGGCGCGCCGGCTGTACTGCTGCTGCCGCCCGGTGCCGCGTCCCGGCCCTCGGGCCGCCGAGTGCGCGCCGCACTGTTGCGCGGCGGCGCGGTGCGCGCCGTGATCGCGCTGCCGCCGGGCGCGGCCGCGCCGCTGCACATCGGCCTGCACCTGTGGGTGCTTCAGCGGCCACGCGACGAGGGCGCGGGCGGACGTGCGTCGGTGTTGTTCGTCGATACCGCCGACCAGCCGGAAAGGGCCCGCCAGGTACGTGGTGTCACCGACTGGGAGCAACTGAGCGAGACGGCGCTGAACAGTTGGCGCGGCTTCGCCGAGGATCCGGCCGCCTTCGGCTCCACGCCGGGTACGGCCCATACCGTGCCGGTCATCGACCTGCTCGACGACCTCGTGGACCTGACGCCGGCCCGCCACGTCCGCACCGCCGCGCCGGCCACCGACCCGTCCGAGACCGCGCGGCTGGTGCGCGAGCTGCGGGACCGGCTCACCGAGAGCACGGACGCACTCGCGAAGTCCGCCGCCCACGGCGGCGACTGGCGGCCGGCCAAGGGCCAGCCACGCTCCTGGCGCACGGCGACCGTCTCCGACCTCAGCCGAGGGGGCGCCGTCACCCTCCACCGGGCGACGGCCCACACGGGCACCAAGTCGGACGAGCGGCACGCGGCCGACGAACTGCCGGCGGACCACGCGGAGAGCGCCGTCCTCACCGCCGACGACCTGGCCGGGAACCGCCCGGCCTCCGGCGAGGCGGACGCACTCCAGCTCACCTCGGCCGTCGTGATCGAACCCGGCGACGTCCTGCTGCCGGGCGTCCTCAGCGGACGCCGAGCCGAAGCCCGCGTCGCGGGCGACGAGGACGGCGGCTGCCTGCTCGGCCCCCACCTGCACCTCTTCCGCCCGGACCCGGAACGCCTGGACTCCTGGTTCCTGGCCGGTTTCCTCGGCACGGAGGAGAACGTCAGCGGCGCCTCGACCGGCAGCACCACGGTTCACCTCGCCCCACGCCGGCTACGAGTGCCGCTGCTCCCGCTGGACGAGCAACGCCGCTACGGCGAGGCGTTCCGCCGCCTCCACGAGCTGCGGCGTGCGTCCCGCCGAACGGCCGAACTGGCGACGCAGACGGCGGACCTCACCACCCAAGCCCTCACCACCGGCGCCCTCCTCCCCCCGACCTCCGCCTCGTCCTGACCCCCGCGACCGGCCACGGTGCTCAGACGTCGTAAGTGCACGTCACGGGCTCGGTTCCTGTTGCGCACCCACCGGAATCGTTGGGCGCCCTTGGTCTGACCGAACCCGTCATTGAAGTCCTGCTCCGCGCCCCAGCAGAAGACGCTGCACGAATGCTCGAAGTGCTGCCGCGCATTCTGGCGTACGGGCGACCGGAAGCCCGCCCAAGACTGATCGCAATATGAACAGTCCAGCCTCATTGCCCCCACGATGGCTCAATTTGCGGCACATCGGTCATAACGAGCCGACGGGCGCGGCGCTCCCCGAGCTGCAGCGAGCCTTCGAGCCCCACCTCTCACCCGAAGGCCGCTCCGCTGCGACGACCTTGCGATACCCTCCCAGCCGGTTGGCGGCCCAGGAGGGCGGGACGGAGCATGCAAATAGTCGGGCTTCGGCGGGTCACGGTCGCGGTGGAGCGATGGCACGGGGATCGTGTCGCTTCGACCGGAGCGCAACGCCCTCTACTG
>DASSBO010000063.1:0-2402 GCA_035698655.1 Streptomyces sp. | reverse complement strand
GCTCGGTGAGGTCGGGCTCGAAGTCGAGCCGGCCGGCGGGTATGGCGCCGCCGTGCACGCGCCGGACCATGCCGGCCCGGTCGAGGGCCTTCAGGTCCCGCCGCACGGTCTCGGTGGTGACCTGGAACTCCTCGGCGAGGGACAGCACGTCGACCCGGCCCCGCTCACGGGCGAGGCGGAGGATCTCCTGCTGGCGTTCCGGTGCGTACATGTGGTTTTGCGTCCGTTCCATGACCGAACCTGTGGTTTCAGCGGCACATTACGCACGCGGAACGGAGAAGTAAACACGTCCGGGCAAGAAAGTGGGCACGAACGGGCACCGAGACCCACCCGGCCGGGCAGGCCGGGGTGGCGGGGGCCGGGGCGCTCAGGCGCCGGCGGAGGGCTGTCCGCAGCCGCAGGAGCGGCGGACGACCAGGCCGGACGGGAACTGGCGGACGCGGCCGCCGAGGCCGTTGCGGGTGCCGTGCAGCCGCAGCCCGTCGTCGAGGACCAGGTCGACGGCCGCGCGGGCCATCGCCTCGCGGTCGGAGGCGACCGTGGTCAGCGGCGGGTCCGTGAGCGCCGCCTCCTTGACGTTGTCGAAGCCCGCGACGGCCAGCTCGCCGGGGACGTCGATGCGCAGCTCGCGGGCCGCGCGCAGCACGCCGATCGCCTGGTCGTCGGTGGCGCAGAACAGCGCGGTGGGCCGGTCGGGCCGCGAGAGCAGCTCCAGGCCGAGCCGGTAGGTGTCGTAGCGGTTGTAGGGCGCCTTGACCAGCAGCCCCTCGGTGCTGCGGCCGGCCTCCTCCATGGCGCGTTCCCAGCCCACGACGTGGTCGGTGACCGGGTCGCCGGACTCGGGCGTGGTGTCGACGCCGCCGAGGCAGACGACGTCCCGGTGGCCGTGCTCGAGGGGGTGGCGGACGGCGAGCTGGGCGCCGCCCACGTCGTCCAGGACGACGGCGACGTCGTCGATCGCCTCCGGTCTGCGGTGCAGCAGCACCACGCGCGCGTCCCACGCGTCGATCTCGGTGGCCGCGTGCTCGCTGGGGCCCTGGCTGATCAGGATGAGGCCGGAGACCCGCATGCCCAGGAAGGCGCGCAGGTAGTGGACTTCGCGTTCGTCCAGGTAGTCGGAGTTGCCGACGAGCACCATCTTGCCGCGGTCGGCGGCGGCCTGTTCGACGGCGTGCGCCATCTCCGCGAAGAATGCCTGGCGTGCGTCGGGGACGATGAGGCCTATCAGGTCGGTGCGGCGCGAGGCCATGGCCTGGGCGACCCGGTCCGGCCGGTAGCCGAGCTCCTTGATCGCGGCCAGCACCCGCTCCTTGGTGGCGGGCGCCACCGGGCGCGGGCCGTTGTTGATCACGTAACTGACGACCGCGGTCGACGTACCCGCCAGTCGTGCCACATCGTCCCGCGTCACCTTGGCCACGCGCGGAAGTCTACGTGTGCCGTCCACCACCGCAGACAGCCGTCACGCGCTGCCGGCGGCTCGGCGGGCGACGGCCGCCGCCTCGTCGGCGACGGACGGCTCCCGTTCGGCCTTGGCCTTCTCGCTCTTCTTCTCCGGCGGCGATACGAACCGGTACCCGACGTTCCGCACGGTCCCGATGAGCGACTCGTACTCCGGCCCGAGCTTCGCGCGCAGCCGCCGCACGTGCACGTCGACGGTGCGGGTGCCGCCGAAGTAGTCGTAGCCCCACACCTCCTGCAGCAGCTGGGCGCGGGTGAAGACGCGGCCCGGGTGCTGGGCGAGGTACTTCAGCAGCTCGAACTCCTTGAAGGTCAGGTCCAGGACCCGGCCCTTGAGCTTGGCGCTGTAGGTGGCCTCGTCGACGGACAGGTCGCCGTTGCGGATCTCCGACGGTTCCTCCTCGCCGCCGAGTTGCTGCCGGCCGACGGCGAGGCGCAGCCGTGCCTCGACCTCGGCGGGGCCCGCGGTGTCCAGCAGGACGTCGTCGACGCCCCAGTCCGCGGTGACGGCGGCCAGCCCGCCCTCGGTGACGACCAGGATGAGCGGGGAGCCGGTGCCCGTGGAGCGCAGCAGTTTGCACAGCGAGCGCACCTGCGGCAGGTCGCGGCGCCCGTCGACCAGGACGGCGTCGGCGTCGGGGACGGTCACCAGGGCCGGGCCCTCGGCCGGGGCCACCCGCACGTTGTGCAGGAGGAGGCCCAGCGCGGGCAGTACCTCGGCGGACGGCTGCAGCGCGTTGGTCAGCAGAAGGAGCGAACTCACAGGAGCTCACCCCGGCCGGCCGTGCCCGTATGGTGCTCTGTTCCCTTGCCCATCGCGTCCAGTCCCTCCTCGGCAGACCGCTCCGGAAAGCACGAAAGGACCCGGGGGCGGCGCTGCCCGGATCCTTCACCTCGCAGAATAGCCGACATGAGTACCGATGCCGAGAGGAAGCCGGATCAGC
>DASSBO010000062.1:0-2904 GCA_035698655.1 Streptomyces sp. | reverse complement strand
TTCGAGCCCTCCAGCGCGGCCGCGGCCCGCGACGGGCCGAAGCAGTCGATGCCGCGCTCGCGCACGGCGTCGGCGACGCCCGCCACCAGCGGCGCCTCCGGGCCCACGACGACGAGTTCGGCACCGACCTCCGCGGCGAGCGCGGCGACGGCCTCGCCGTCGAGCGTGTCGACGGTGTGCAGCGTCGCCACGTCGGCGATGCCCGGGTTGCCGGGGGCGCAGTGCAGCGCGGTGACGTCGGGGTCGAGGGCGAGTGAGCGGCACAGGGCGTGTTCGCGGGCGCCGCCGCCGATGACGAGGATCCTCACAGGGGAGAGCGTAACGAACCGCAGCACGACGAAGGGCCCCGGTCACCGACCGGGGCCCTTCCGCGGAGCGGACGACGAGGCTCGAACTCGCGACCTCAACCTTGGCAAGGTTGCGCTCTACCAACTGAGCTACGTCCGCATGCGCCGCACGTTCCCGTGCGGTGCGGGTCCAGTATAGCCATGCCGCGAGAGTGCTCGTGCACCCCTGTTCTGCGGCCCCTCAGGAGAAGGGCGGCGGGCCGAGGATGGTGAGCGCATGCCGCCCGGCGGCCTCGGTGACGAGCGGCAGGTTCTCCTCGGTCAGCGGCACGTCCGCCACCTCGCGCGCGAAGCCCTCGAAGTCCCCGGGGCTGGTGAGTTGCAGCATGGCCGCCGTCGGCGAGGTGACGAGGAAGGAGTGCGGCACGGCGCGCGGCAGGAAGACGAAGCCGCCGCGGCCGGCCTCCCAGTGGTCTTCGCCACACTGCACCCGCATCGTCCCGGAGAGCAGATAAAAGGCCTCGTCCACGGTGTGGTGCACGTGCAGCGGCGGCGCGAATCCGCGGGGCAGCTCCTGCTCGAAGAGCGTGTACGCGGAGGCCGTCTCCCCGCTGCCCGCCAGCATGCGGACCGGCTTGCCGAGGAAACGGTGTGCACCGCCCCGGCCGTCAGCGGGACCGAGTGCGTAACCCGCTTCGATGCTCATGTATCCCACATGCCCCGCCCGCTTTACGGGAAACGAAAAGGCCCGGTCGACGACCGGGCCTTTTCTGCGGAGCGGACGACGAGGCTCGAACTCGCGACCTCAACCTTGGCAAGGTTGCGCTCTACCAACTGAGCTACGTCCGCATGCTCCCACCCGGCTCTCACCGAGTGGTGCGGCAGTCACCCTACCCGATCCGGCGGACCAGGTGGGCTGACGGAGCGGGTGACAGGGATCGCACACTGCGCCTCCCCCTTGGAAAGGGGGCGCTCTACTACTGAGCTACACCCGCACGCTCCGGGGGTTTCCCCTCGCGGCGTGCTGCAGACTCTAGCCGATCAACCGGGGGTGGTGGCAAGTTGACGCCGCACCCGGTTGACCGCGCGGTCATCGTGCGGCGTTGAACGCCTCGTAGACCCGCTTGGGGATGCGGCCGCGCGGAGGCACGTCGAAGTTGTTCGACTCGGCCCAGGCGCGCACCGCGCGCGGGTCGGGGGCCACGTCGGTGCGGCGGTAGGCCTTGCCGGAGCGGGCACGCTTGCGGCCGGCCTCCACGTAAGGCGCGAGGGCGCTCCGCAGTTTCGTCGCGTTCGCGGAGTTCAGATCGATTTCATAGCTGCGGCCGTCCAGGCCGAAGGCGACGGTCTCCGATGCTTCTCCGCCCTCGATGTCGTCGGAGAACGTGACCACTACACGCTGCGCCACGGATATCGGCCCTTCCGTCTTGATCAATGCTTTTCTTTTGTGCGGCGACTGGCAATATAAAGCCCGTCCCAAGAGAAACACTACGTTTCGGCGGACGGTTTTCCCAGCGGTCGACGCGGCCGATGTTCGAACGGGTACTGAACACACGGCGTATCTACCCGCGTAGATTTTCGAGCCGGGTACGCTGGCGGGCGAAGCAGCACCACCCACACACCGGGAGTACCTGTGGCCCGCGTCGTAGTCGACGTCATGCTGAAGCCGGAGATCCTCGACCCCCAGGGACAGGCGGTGCAGCGTGCACTGCCCCGCCTCGGCTTCGAGGGGATCTCCGATGTCCGTCAGGGCAAGCGCTTCGAACTCGAAGTGGAGGGCGCCGTCGACGACGCCGTCCTGGCCCGTGTCCACGAGATCGCCGAGACCTTTCTCGCGAACACCGTGATCGAGGACTTCACCGTCCGGGTCGAGGAGACCGGGAAGTCCGCCGCCGAGGTGACGGCGTGAGCACCCGCATCGGCGTCGTCACCTTTCCCGGTTCACTCGACGACCAGGACGCGCGGCGTGCGGTGAAACTGGCCGGCGGCGAGCCCGTCGCCCTGTGGCACCGCGACAAGGACCTGCACCAGGTCGACGCGGTCGTGCTGCCCGGCGGCTTCTCCTACGGCGACTATCTGCGCTGCGGCGCCATCGCGCGCTTCTCGCCCGTCATGGAGTCCGTCATCGCGCAGGCGAAGGCCGGCATGCCGGTGCTGGGCATCTGCAACGGCTTCCAGGTGCTGTGCGAGTCCCACCTGCTGCCCGGCGCCCTGACCCGCAACGACCACCTGCACTTCGTCTGCCGTGACCAGACGCTCCGCGTGGAGAACGACGGCACGGCCTGGACGCGCGACTACACGCGCGGGCAGGAGATCACCGTTCCGCTGAAGAACGGCGAGGGCGGCTACGTCGCCGACGAGCGCACCCTGGACGCCCTCGAGGCCGAGGGCCGCGTCGTCTTCCGCTACGTCGGCGTCAACCCCAACGGCTCCCGCCGCGACATCGCCGGCGTCACCAACGAGGCCGGGAACGTCGTCGGCCTCATGCCGCACCCCGAGCACGCCGTCGAGACCCTGACCGGCCCCACCACCGACGGGCTCGGCTTCTTCACCTCGGCCCTCAAGAACCTGGTTGCCGCCTCATGAGCCTGGACACCGTCAAGCACGCCGAACAGAC
>DASSBO010000061.1:0-5902 GCA_035698655.1 Streptomyces sp. | reverse complement strand
CCGGCGGCCCGGCGGCGCCCCTGCCGAGGTCCCCGCCGTGGCCGCGCCCTTCGCCGCCGCGCGTGGGTGCGCCGGCGGCGAACACGTCGTCGTGGGGGTCGTCGAAGGCGTCGAGGTACTCCTGCCGGGGCCCGCCGCGCTGCGCGCCCGCGGCGGCGACCATGCCGCCCACCGCGGGCCGGGGCGGCTCGGGTGCCTGGGGGTGACCGCCGCGGGTGCGTCCCTGCCCGCCGGTGTCACCGGCCGGACCGTGCGCGGGAGCCGGCTGTCCGTCACCCGGACGGACTACCCGGGAGGCCGCCGGCTGTCGCCCGGCCGAGGTACCCGGCACGCTCGGGCGGGCGGCGTCCGGGCCGCTCGCGGAACGGGGCACCGCCTGTCCGGACGCGTCGGCAGCCGCCGGGTCGCGGGCGTCCTCCGGCGCGCGTCCCCTGCGGCTGTGGCGTCCCATCAGGTACCTCCGGATGCGTCGGCCTCACGGGAGGCCGTTTCGTCGAGCAGTTCCCGGAAGGCCCCCGCGACCACCTCCGGGTACTCCATCATCGCCACGTGTCCGGCCTCGGGAAGCGTGAGCAGGCGCGAGTCGCGGAAGGCCGCGCGGGCCCGCCGGGCCATGCGGTAGGCGACGAGTCGGTCCCGACCACCGTAGATCAGGAGCGTCGGCGCCAGAACGCGCTCCGCCTGCCGCCACAGCGAGTGCTGGCCGCCGAGCGTGTAGGCGTTCACGATGCCGCGGGCCGAGCCGGCCATCACGTCCCAGAAGTAGGGCAGGGACAGCCGCCGTTCGTACTCGGCGACAGCCGCCTCGAAGACCTCGGGCGTGACGCGGCCCGGGTCGCCGTAGCAGAGGGCGAGCACGCCGCGCGTGCGCTGCTCGACGGTCCAGTCGCGGGTGAGCCGGGCGAACAGCGCGGGCACGCCCGGCACGGCGAGCAGCGCGGTGGGCACCGCGGTGCGCTGCGGCCGCAGTTCGGGCAGGGCGGGCGAGACGAGTGTCAGCGTGCGCACCAGGTCCGGGCGTGCGGCGGCGACCCGGGTGGCGACCGCGCCGCCCAGGGAGTTGCCGAACAGGTGGACGGGCTGGGGCTGCCGCGGGCTTTCGGCGTCGAGGTGGCGGATGACGGCCCGGGCGAACCCGGAGACGGAGAAGTCCCCGTCGTCCGGCGGCGGCGAGTCGCCGAAGCCCGGCAGGTCGACGGCCTCTGCGTCGACCGTGTCGGCCAGCGCGGCCATCAGCGCGGACCAGTTCTGCGAGGAGCCGCCGAGCCCGTGCACGAAGAGCGCCCGGGGCAGGCCCTCCCGGCGCGGCGTGTGGGCGCGCAGCGTCATGGTCAGGCCGGGCAGCGAGACCTCGCGCAGGGACTCCCCGTCGCCCGCGGACGACCGGCTGGAGGACGGCACCATCGGGGGCACGGCCGCCCGCAGGTCCGGCTGATCGGTCGACGACATGCCGCCATGTTACGAGGCGGTCACACGGGAACCCGGAGGGACGGCGCATCCGCCCGGGAACGTGTGTTTCCGCGCATCCGGGTGACGCTAGGGGTGTGGAGACCGAAGGGCACTGCCCTGGAAGGGAGTCACCATGTCCGTGGACCCGACCGACCCGGACACCTTCGAGGACGTCTACGAGGACGAGGGCGAGGAGGCGCACGGGTTCGAGACCACGCCGGAGGACGCCGCCGAGCAGCACACGGGGCTGCTCAGGCACCGCGAGCAGCCGATGACGGACCGCGGTGACGACGAGGTGAACCCCGCGGACGCGGCGGAGCAGGCACTCGAGGTCGAGACGAACGAGGACGAATACCGCTGAATCCGCCCGTCGTCCTGCCCGAAGGGCGAGATTCCGCCGCAGCGACGCGCACAGGTCTGTTACCGAAAAGTACGATGGCAGACAGACGCAGACAGCGCAGAACAACCGCCCCTGGCTCAAGCTTCGCCGGGGTCATCCCAGGGAGGCGAGCGTGACAGCCATCGAGCAGACAGCGCAGGCGCGCCCGCGTGGCACCCGCCTGCCGCGCCGGGCGCGACGCAACCAGTTGCTGGGTGCCGCACAGGAGGTGTTCGTCGCCCAGGGCTACCACGCTGCGGCGATGGACGACATCGCCGACCGCGCCGGCGTGAGCAAGCCCGTCCTCTACCAGCACTTCCCGGGCAAGCTGGACCTCTACCTCGCGCTGCTCGACCAGCACTGCGAGGCGCTGCTGGACGCGGTCCGCGCGGCGCTGGCGTCCACGACGGACAACAAGCAGCGGGTCGCCGCGACCATGGACGCCTACTTCGCCTTCGTCCAGGACGAGGGCGGCGCGTTCCGGCTGGTCTTCGAGTCCGACCTGACGAACGAGCCCGCGGTGCGCGAGCGGGTCGACAACGTCAGCCTGGACTGTGCCAAGGCCGTCAGCGAGGTCATCTCCGAGGACACCAAGCTCCCCGTCGACCAGGCGATGCTGCTGGCCGTGGGGTTGTGCGGCATGGCGCAGATCACCGCGAGGTTCTGGCTCGGCGCGGGGCAGAAGATCCCCCGGGACGAGGCGGCGCGGCTGATCTCCTCGCTGTCCTGGCGCGGCATCGCCGGCTTCCCCATGCAGTAGCGGAGGCGCCGGGGCCGCGTGTTCGCTGCCGGCGTGCAGCCGGGGCCCGTGCCTACCCGGCTCCCGGGCTAGTGTGTGATCCGTACGGCGCGGCTGACCGCGCACTCAACTGACCGTCGGAGGGACCAAGCCGTGGAGGTCAAGATCGGCGTGCAGCACGCGCCTCGCGAGATCGTCATCGAGAGCGGCCAGAGCGTCGACGAGGTGCGCGGCGCGGTGGAGTCGGCGCTCGCCAAGCAGGGTGGTCTGCTGACCCTGGAGGACGAGCACGGGCGCCAGGTCATGGTGCCGTCGGACCGCGTGGCCTACGTCGAGATCGGCGAGCCGGCGGGCCGCAAGGTGGGCTTCGGCGCTCTCTGAGCGACACACGCCGCGCGAGGGCGCAGGCGAGATGAAACGGCGGTCCGGGGAGAATTCACCCGGACCGCCGTTTCGTGTCGCCGTTCCCGCGGGTAGTACCGCTGCGACGCACCGTCCAGCACTGCCCGGGAGGTTCCGATGCTCTGGGAAGCGTCCGTTTCCGCGCTCCTCGGTCTCCTGGCGGCCTGGGCCGCCGTGCGCGCGCTGCCGGGGAGGCTCCCGCGGCCTTCTCTCGTGCTGCCCACCGGTGTGGTGGGCGCGCTGGCGGGCGACTTGATCGCGCACGCGGTGCTGGGCGCCGGCCACCCGGCGGCCACGCTGGCGATCGGGCTGGGCGTGTGTGCCGCGCTGCTCTCGCTCCTGCTGGGCGAGCGGCGCCGGCCGGCCGGTCTGACGGTGGCCGTCTCCGCCCGGCCCGCGGCGCGCACCACGAGCCGGGCCTGAAATCAGAGCAGGTCAGTCGGGTCAGTCAGGTCGGACGGGTCAGGCGGCCAGTCCGAGGGCGGCCATCCGCTTGGTGTGCGCTTCGGTGATGCGGGAGAACATCCGGCCGACCTCCGCGAGGTCGAAGCCGTCGGCGACGCCGCCGACCAGCATCGTCGACAGTGCGTCCCGCTCGGCGACCACCCGCTGCGCCTGGGAGAGCGCCTCCCCCATCAGCCGCCGGGCCCACAGCGCGAGCCGGCCGCCCACCCGCGGATCGGCCTCGATGGCCGCCCGCACCTTCTCCACCGCGAAGCTGGAGTGCCCGGTGTCGTCCAGCACCTTCAGCACGAGCGCACGCGTGTCCGCGTCGAGCCGTACGGCGACCTCCCGGTAGAAGTCCGAGGCGATCGAGTCGCCGACGTAGGCCTTGATCAGCCCCTCCAGCCAGTCCGAGGGTGCGGTCTGCCGGTGGAACTCGTCGAGCGCGGCGGCGAAGGGCTCCATCGCCTCGGTCGGCTCCTCGCCGATCTCGGCAAGCCGCTCGCGCAGCCGGTCGAAGTGGTGGAACTCGGCGGACGCCATCGAGGCCAGCTCGGCCTTGTCCGCGAGGGACGGCGCGAGCTTGGCGTCCTCCGCCAGCCGCTCGAACGCGGCCAGCTCGCCGTAGGCGAGGGCGCCGAGCAGGTCGACGACCGCGGCGCGGTACTGCGGCTCTGCGGAGGCGGTGGACCAGTCCTGGGCGGCGATACCGCCGGCGGCGGGCGCGCCGGGAGTGCCGGCCTCCGCACCCTCGGAGGCGGCGGGAGCGGTGTCGGCGGCAGGGGTCGTGTCAGACGTCTCCATAGACTGCACGATAGCCCGCGCGACCGGCCCGGAAGCCCGCTAGGGGTGTCTTACGGATCAGGCCGGATCAGGGAGCGGGGTCTGGTGTTGGGGTCTCTCCCAGGCCCGCCAGGGCCGAGGGGACGCATCGCAAGGCGGAGGGAGGAGAGCGCATGGGGTCTCCCCCGGGCGAAGCCCGAGGGGAAGGGCTGCGCCCGGGGCCTCCCCAGCTCGCGCAGGGGGCACCTCCCCGCGAAGCGAGGGGGAGAGCGAGGGGACGACTGACAACGCAGGGGGTACCTCCCGCCGAAGGCAGGGGGAGAGGTGCGGCACCAGGGCACGCGAGCCCGGCAAGATCCGTAAGACACCCCTGGGGCCGGTCCGGCGCCTCGGAGGCGGGTGTGAGTCAACTCGCACCCGGCGATCGTCCCGGCGCAGATGGCCGGATCCGGGGTACAGTGATATTGCGCCCGTCGATGCGACGGGCGGACGCATATCGCGGATGCCCGGTCGGTGGCCCGATCGGCTCCGGCCCGACAGCCCTCCGGCGGCCTGTGCCCTCCGTAACGGATCACGGCCGAGGAGGAACCGCTCGCGCGGGATGAGCGCTTGAGCGAGAGCGCGCGGTCCCGCACCGACCGGCGGACCGAGGCCCCACAGCGGGCCCTGAAGCCACGGTGTGGTCCTGACCGCCTTTCGCTCCCGGGGACCGGAACGGTCTCTTCGTCGCCTCACCACGCGTCACACAGAAGAGGCAAGCATCCTGTCCACCACATTTCGAGAGCTCGGAATCCTCTCCGAGACGGCCGAGGCCCTGGAAGCCGTCGGCATCACCACACCCTTCCCCATCCAGGAGATGACCCTGCCGGTCGCCCTGGCGGGCACCGACATCATCGGCCAGGCCAAGACCGGCACCGGCAAGACGCTCGGCTTCGGCCTGCCGGTCCTGGAGACCGTCACCGTCCCCGCGGACGTCGAGGCGGGCCGGGCGAAGCCCGGGCAGCTGACCGACACCCCGCAGGCGCTCGTCGTCGTCCCCACCCGTGAGCTGTGCCAGCAGGTCACCGGCGACCGGCTGACCGCAGGCAAGGTCCGCAACGTGCGCGTGCTGTCCATCTACGGCGGCCGCGCCTACGAGCCGCAGGTCGAGGCGCTGAACAAGGGCGTCGACGTGGTCGTCGGCACCCCGGGCCGACTGCTCGACCTGGCCGGCCAGCGCAAGCTCGACCTGTCCCAGGTCCGGGCACTCGTGCTGGACGAGGCCGACGAGATGCTCGACCTCGGCTTCCTGCCTGACGTCGAGAAGATCATCCAGCTGCTGCCCACCAAGCGGCAGACGATGCTGTTCTCCGCGACGATGCCCGGCCAGGTCATCTCGCTCGCCCGCCGCTACATGAGCCAGCCCACGCACATCCGGGCCACCTCGCCGGACGACGACGGCAGCCAGACCGTCGCGAACGTCACGCAGCACGTCTTCCGTGCGCACTCCATGGACAAGCCGGAGATGGTCGCCCGCATCCTGCAGGCCGAGGGCCGCGGGCTCGCGATGATCTTCTGCCGTACCAAGCGGACGGCCGCCGACATCGCCGACCAGCTCTCCCGGCGCGGCTTCGCCTCCGGCGCCGTGCACGGCGACCTGGGCCAGGGCGCGCGCGAGCAGGCGCTGCGGGCGTTCCGCAACGGCAAGGTCGACGTGCTGGTGTGCA
>DASSBO010000060.1:0-6972 GCA_035698655.1 Streptomyces sp. | reverse complement strand
GTCGGGTAGGGGTCGGCGAGGAAGCGCGGATCGTTCAGCGGATCGGTCACCCGGCCGAGCCTAGGCCGGTCTTCGCCGCCTCGGCAGCCGGGTCGGTGGCGGCCCGGTAGGCGCGCGCGACGCGCAGCAGCCACTCGGTCTCCGCGCGCAGGTCGCCGGCGCGGTCGGCCGGGCCGTGGGCCGGCGGCTCCTCCTCGTCGCGGGCGGGCTCGGCGCCGGTGCGGCGCGCCTCGACGGCGGCACGGATGACGGCCGCTTCCACGGCGGCCTCCGCGCCGTCGCGGGCGGACCGGCGCGCCGCGTCCCGCACGACGCGGGAGCGGTGCGGGCGCAGGGTGAGGAGCCCGTCGTTGATCTCCACGACCCGCCGGTGCAGCCGGAACTCCAGGTCGGTGCCGTGGTCGGCGTCCGCGCCGGGGCCCGACGGGTCGAGGACGACGTGCGGCGCCACCGCGGTGATGTCGGCCCACAACGGGCCGAGCGCCGCGAAGGACCGGGCTTCCCAGCGACGGCGCAGGTACTGCTCCAGCGGCCAGGCCAGGGCGGGCAGCGTGAGCCCCAGGGTGATGAGCAGCACGGCGACCGCCGGAGCGGCGACGCTGAAGGCGCAGCGCGCCGGCGTCACCGGGGAGACGCACAGCGGGCCGTGCGCCTCGACGAGGCCGAGGCCGAGTCCGACGGAGATCAGCACCACGAGCTTGTACGAGGTGTACGCCAGCGCGAAGGCGCATCCGACCGAGCTGACGCGCAGCCCGATGCGCTGGCTGCTGCGGCGCGCCCGTCCCGCCTGTCGCCAGATGCCCCGCAGGAACCCCAGGACGGCGAAGGTCAGGTAGCCGGTGTACACCAGCACGTACAGCGCGTAGACGCGGGCGGTGCCGCCGGCCGCGTGCTCGACGGCGAAGAAGGCCGCCATGAGGACCAGGGCGGCGGCGAGCGCCATCAGTTGGCGGCGCACGGCCCGTCGGGCCGCCGCGGGGCCGGCGCCCAGCTGGCGCAGGAAGACCAGCACCGAGGTGGCCGCGACGAGCGTGAAGGAGTTGCTCAGCAGCCGGTCGCCGTCCGGCACAACCGCCTCGGCGGCGGCCCGCACCGCGCGGGTGTAGGAGAGGAAGGCGCACCCGAAGGCGACGAGGACGCCGGCCATCGCCCGTGCGCCGACGGGCCGTTCGCCGCCGCGGCGCCGCACCCAGAAGGCGGCCCCGGCGAACAGGGTGAGTGACACGACGGTGAAGAGGGTGCTGATCACGGCCGGCGGCCGCCTCTCGGTCTCGGCTCGGCGAACAGCGCCTCCCAGCGGTCGGCGTCCGAGCGCGGCGCCTCGGGCGGCAGTTCGCGCTCCCGGTAGGCGCGGCGGCGGATGACGGTCGCCATCATCTCCGCCTCACGCTCGGCGCCGGTGGAGTAGCTGGTCCGGCCGGACATCCGCCGCACCAGGGTGGGGTGGAAGCCGATGGCGGCGATCGCGTCGTCGCTCAGGGCGAGGTGACCGGGGTGGTCGCAGAGGATGTGGCTGACCTCGTGGGCGAGGATGTGGTGCTGGTGGAGCCGGGAGGTCGCCTCCTCGTAGAGGAGGATGTCGGCTTCGGGCGTCTCCAGCCGGATGCCGCAGGGCGCGTCGAGTGATCCGAGGGTGCTCAGCGGCCGCAGGACGACGGGCCGGCCGCGCATCCGCGCCACGGCGTCGCACAGGTCGCGGGTGGTGAACCGGTGCGGCAGCTCCAGCGCTTCCACCCGCCGCTCGCAGGCGGCACGGAGCCGATCGAGTTCCATGTCCCCGGAAGCCTAAGTGCTCCCCCGGGGGCGAACCAAGACCGCGATCCGGCCCCTGCTCGCCTCCTGGCTACTCGTCCAGGTCGAGTCCCTCCGGGGCTCCGGTGCCGGGCAGCCCCTCGAGGCGGCGGGCCTGTTCGATCACGGCGCCGACCATGCGCAGGCTGTCGGTGCTCAGCCCCTGGGACCGCAGGGCGACCCGGCGCACGTCGTGGTCCCGCATGGCGGCCAGCACGGCGATCTCCGCCCGGGTGCGCTCGGCGGTCTCCTCGTCGAAGAAGTATCCGGCCGGCACGCCGAAGAAGTCGGCGAGGGCCTTGATGGTGTGCCGCGTGGGGTTCTTCTTCGCGCCGGTGCGCAGCTGCTGGACGGCGCTGGCCGTCAGGCCCCGGCCCTCGCCGCCCGAGGCGGCGCGGATGCCCTCGGCCACCTCGCCGTAGGTGTACGGCCCCCGGTTCGCCGGATGGATCTCACGGAAGAGGTGGTCCAGGAGATCGGCGAAGGTACGCGCTGACGCGCCGGTCACGACGGAGACTTCCTGGTCATGGTCTGTCCACTCCGGTGTGCGTCGAATTCCCCCTGACAATGGGTCATTCAACTGTAGTTGACGCCAACCCGCAACTTCGGTGTACGTTGGGGCCCTGAAACGGCCACCATAGTGTTCTCGGCGTCGCGCAGCGTGCGGATCCGGTGCAGGACGACGGCCTGGTGGCCGCAGGGCGCACGTCTGCGGACGGCCGCCACACGGGCTCCACGGGGGTGTGCCCGCGCGGTGGTCGGCAGACTGCGCCCGTTTTCTTTTCCGCCCATTCGGGTGATATGCGTGCGTGTCGGGTTCCCTTCCGGCTGCACGGGCACTTCGGGCCCGTCCGTATCGCACAGGAAGGGAAGGGAGAGGCGATGAACGCGCACCCCTACCCGGGCTCGGATGAGCCTGAACGCATACCGCCGACCGGAGACGAGGGCCGCGGGGCCGACCGCGGAGCGGGCGGCGGCCGGGACGACCAGGCGGAGGCGGAGTACCGGGAGTGGACCGGCCGCAGCCGGCTGGTCTTCACACCGATCGCCGCGCCGTCGATCCTGGGACTCTTCGGCTTCGCCGGTGCGACGTTCATGGTCGCCTCGAACCTCGCCGAGTGGTGGGGGAACACGCTGATCTCGCCGCTCATCCTGGCGCCGTTCGTCATCTTCTTCGGCGGACTCGCGCAGTTGGCCGCGGGCATGTGGTCGTACCGCGCCCGCGACGCCGTGGCGACCGCGATGCACGGCACCTGGGGCGCGTTCTGGCTCGGCTGGGGCATGCTCATGATCATGTCCGCGAACGGGCTGCTGCCGTCCACCCAGGAGGCACCGCGCGCGTTCGGCTTCTGGTGGATCGTGCTCGCCGTCGTCACCCTCTTCGGCGCACTGGCCGCGCTGGGCGACAACCTGGGCATCTTCCTCGTCCTGGCACTGCTCGCCGCCGGGTCGGCACTGTTGGCCACCGGCCTGATCGGCGGCTGGCACAACCTGGAGATCGCGGCGGGCTGGGTCCTGGTCGCCTCGGCCGCCGCCGCGTTCTACACGGCCGGCGCACTGATGCTCCAGCAGGCCTTCGGCGGGCGCGTCATCCTTCCGCTGGGCTACTGGAGCCTGCGCGGCAACCTCCCGGGTCACCGGACGGTGCGCCCGATCTCCTACCCCAGCGGCATGCCGGGGGCCAAGGCGGGCCAGTAACGCTCGGAGCGGGACCGGGGCGGCTCAGGCGGGGCCGGGATGCCGACAGACGGCAGCCGTGCGCCAATGGAGTGAAGGAGGTCCCGCCATGGCCCGTCCGACCCGCCTGCTGACCGCCCTCTCCGCCGGCGACCGGGACCGGCTGATGGCGCACGCCCGTGACGCCACGTTCCCGCAGGACGCCCGGATCTTCGACGAGGAGGGCGAGGCGGACCGGTTCTGGATCATCCGCTCCGGAACCGTCGCCCTCGACCTGCGGATCCCCGGCCGCCGCCCCGCGACCGTGGACACGCTCGGTATGGGGGACCTGCTCGGCTGGTCGTGGCTCTTCCCGCCGCAGGTCTGGCACTTCGGGGCACGTGCCTTCAGCCCGGTGCGCGCGCACGAGTTCCGGGCCGCGGAGGTACGGGCGCTGTGCGAGGCGGACCACAGCCTCGGCTACGCGCTGGCGCTCGCCGTCGCCGAGATCCTCTCGCAGCGCGTCGAGGTCGCACGCACCAAGCTCCTCGACGAGTACGTGCGGCACGGCGCCCCCGGCCTGTGACCCGGCGCCCGCCCGCATGGCACGCTGTGTGGCACCTACGGGACACGCTGCGGACAGGGGCGGGAGCACGGCGATGCGGGCACGGGACCTGGCGGTCGACTACGAGACGGTCGGCGTCGACGACGACGCGCTGCACGCGGCGCGGCTGATGGCCGAGCAGCGGCTGCCGGCGCTGCTGGTGGTCGACGACCGCGGCGTGCCGAGGGCGATCCTGCCCGCCTCGCAGATGGTCAAGGTGCTGGTGCCGGACTACGTGCTGCAGGACCCGACGCTGGCCGCGGTGATCGACGAACGGCACGCCGACCGGCTGTGCCAGGCGCTGGAAGGGCGCACGGTGCACGAGTGCCTGACCGAGACGATGCCCGCGCCGCCGGTCGCCGACCCGGACGACACCGCCGTGGAGGTCGCGGCGCTCATGGCGCAGGTGCGCAGCCCGCTGGTGGCCGTCGTACAGCCCGACGCCGCAGGCGGCCGACTGCTCGGCGTGATCACGGCGTCCCACCTGCTGGAACGGCTGCTGGCCGCCGGCGGCTGACGGGGCCGGCCCGTCGCGTCGCTCCCCCGTGCCCGCCGGTCGGGTGGACACGCGGGGTAAGGTGCCAGGCGGTGTGCCGGGAAGTCTGGTCGGCGAGTAGGGACAGCTCTCACTTCCGATCGGCGGGCGGCGCACGTGAACGACTGGCACAGCTGGGCGGCCATCGCCGTCTTCATCGGCTCCTACGCCCTGATCATCAGCGAGAAGATCCACCGCGTCGCCGTGGCGCTCGGCGGCGCCGGCCTGATGCTGGCCCTCGGCGCCACCGACGGCGACTCCGCCTTCTACTCGCACGACTCCGGCATCGACTGGAACGTCATCTTCCTGCTGACCGGCATGATGATGATCGTCGGGGTGCTGAAGAAGACCGGCATGTTCGAGTACATCGCCATCTGGGCGGTGAAGAAGGCGCGGGCGCGGCCGTTCCGCATCCTGGCCATGCTCGTCGTCATCACCGCGACGGCCTCGGCGCTGCTGGACAACGTCACCACCGTGCTGCTGATCGCACCGGTGACGCTGCTGGTGTGTGACCGCCTGGCACTGTCCGCCGCCCCGTTCCTCATCGCCGAGGTCTTCGCCTCCAACATCGGCGGCATCGCCACCCTGGTCGGTGACCCGCCCAACATCATCATCGGCAGCCGCGGCGGGCTCACCTTCAACGACTTCGTCGTCAACCTCGCCCCGGTGGCGGTGGTGCTGACCGCCGCGCTCGTCCTGATGTGCCGGTTCATGTTCCGCGCCCACTTCGGCTACGACCCCGACCGTGCCGCCGAGGTCATGGAACTGGAGGAGCGGGAGGCCATCAAGGACCCGCGGCTGCTGGTGCGGGGGCTGGGCGTTCTCGCGCTGGTCATCGCCGGTTTCGTGCTGCACCCGGTGCTGCACTACGAGCCGAGCGTCGTCGCCCTCCTCGGCGCCGGCCTGCTCGTCGCGATCTCGAAGGTGGAGACGGCGGAGGTGCTCTCCGAGGTGGAGTGGCCCACGCTGGCCTTCTTCGCCGGCCTCTTCGTGATGATCGGCGGCCTCATCGACACCGGCGTGATCGGGCAGGTCTCGCACACCCTGGCCGACCTCATCGGTTCCAACGAGCTCGGCGGCTCCATGACCCTGCTGGGCGCCTCCGCCGTGCTCTCCGGCGTGGTGGACAACATCCCCTACGTCGCGACGATGGCGCCCATCACCGGCGACCTCATCCAGCAGATGGGCGGCGGCGGCCACCAGGTGATGTGGTGGGCGCTGGCCCTGGGCGCCGACCTGGGCGGCAACGCGACGGCGATCGGCGCCAGCGCCAACGTCGTCGTCCTCGGCATCGCCGAGCGCAACCGCAAGCCCATCTCCTTCTGGTACTTCACCAAGTACGGGCTCGTCGTCACCGCCGTCACGATCCTGATCTCGGCGGCCTACGTGTGGGCCCGCTACTTCGCGTTCGCCTGAGCGGCCGCCCGCCGCCAGGCGGTCTCGCGCAGCAGCCGCAGCCCGTTCAGTCCGACGAGCACGGTGGAGCCCTCGTGGCCCAGGACACCGAGCGGCAGCGGCAGGTGGCCGGCCAGGTCCCACAGCACCAGGCCGGTGATGAAGACCGAGGCGATCAGCAGGTTCTGCTTCACCAGCCGGCGCGCCCGCCGGGAGAGCGTGACGACGGCCGGCACCGCGGCCAGTTCGTCCCGTACGACGACGGCGTCCGCGGTCTCGAGCGCCAGGTCGGAGCCGGCGCGGCCCATGGCGACGCCGGTGTGTGCGGCGGCCAGCGCCGGGGCGTCGTTGACGCCGTCGCCGATCACGAGCACGTGGCGTCCGTCCGCCGCCAGGCGCTGCACCGTCGCCACCTTCTCCTGCGGCAGCAGCCCCGCGTGCACGCCGGACGCGTCGATACCGGCCTCGGCGGCCAGGCGCACGGCCGCGCGGTGGTTGTCCCCGGTGACCAGCAGCGGGGCGGAACGGGTCACGGCGGTGAGGGCGGCCACCGCGGCGGCGGCGTCCGGGCGCAGCCGGTCCGCGATGCCCAGGACGCCGGCCGGGACCCCGTCGCACGACACGAGCACGGCGGTGCGGCCCCGGCCCTCCAGCTCCGCGGCGGCCGGCGCTGCCTCGCGGGGCGCGTCGGCACGGGCGGCGGGCCCCACCGTCACCACGCGCCCGGCCACCGACGCCGTCACCCCGACGCCCGGGGTGGAGGTGAAGCTCGTGACTGCCGGGAGCCGCAGGCCGCGCTCACCGGCGGCGGCCACGATCGCGCGGGCCAGCGGGTGCTCGCTGCGGTGCTCGGCGGCGGCCGCCAGCGCCAGCAGCCGGCCCTCGGACAGGCCGCCGGAGGGCAGCAGGCGGACGTCGGTGACGCGCGGAGTGCCCTCGGTCAGGGTGCCGGTCTTGTCCAGAGCGACGGCGTCGGCCTGGCCCAGCCGTT
>DASSBO010000059.1:0-3874 GCA_035698655.1 Streptomyces sp. | reverse complement strand
CCGCCCCGCCCCACCTGACGACGGCGGCGGCCCTGCTCACCGTGACCGCCTCCGCCGGCTGGCTGCTGAGTGACCACCACGCCCATGCCCGTCGCGCCCTCGTGGCCGCCCTGAACCGCACGGAGGCGACGGCATGACCGTCCTGATCTCACTCGCGCTGCTCGTGTTCACCGCCGCGCTCGTCCTGCTGTACGCGATGGTGGGCGAGCTCGCCTCCCGCGTCCCCCGAGCGGCCCAGGAGGACGGCCGCGCCGACTTCGTCACCCCCCTGACCGAACTCGACCCGGGCACCGTCCCGGCCGACTGGCCCGGTCAACTGGCCGCGCTGCAGGGGGAGGAGCGGGCCGTGCTGCTCGTCCTCAGCCCGTCGTGCAGCTCGTGCAACCGAGTGGCGGGCGAGCTGGCCACGATGGGCGAGGGCGAGTTCGGCCTGCCGCTCGGCGTGGTCGTCTCCAGCGGCGACCGGCGCACCGGAGAGGAGTTCGCCGCGCGGCACGGGCTGCACCGGCTGCCCTGCCTCGTCGACGAGCGGGGTGCCTGGGTCACCGGTAGCTTCGGCGTCAGGACGTCTCCTGCCGCGCTGGTCATCACCCGCGGAGTGGCCGCGGAAGCCTACGTGTTCGGCGGGCTCCGCACCGTCAGGGACACGATCGTGCGGACGACACCGGAAGGAGCGCGGTAGCGATGAGCGAGGGTCAGCGACGACAGGAACCGGGCGGCAGGATCGGCCGGCGTGGACTGCTCGCCCGGCTCGGGGCGACCGGACTGGCCGCCGCCGTCGGGGTGTTCGCCGACGGCGGCACGGCGCGGGCGTCCACGGGCGCGATCCCCGGAGCCGCGTCCGGCGCGATGTGCTGCGACCTGCACAACTTCCCCGCCAACAGCAGCTACGAGTACTGCCACCAGAACGCCGGCTACATCTGGTACTGCAGCCTCAGCGAGTACCTGCACTGCTCCTGCTGCGAGACCGAGGGCCAGGAGTTCTCCGCTGCCGAGTGCACCACGAACCAGGACCTGGTGTGACGACGTGGCTGACGGTCGCCGCCGTCGCGGCGCTGCTGCAGGTGCACAGCCCTTGAGGGCAGTCGATGGCCGGGGTCGCCGGCCCGATGCTGCGGCGCAGCGTGCCCCGGGGCGCCCGGTTCCTGACCGGGCTGCTGGCCGGCGGGCTGCTCGCCTCGCTGCTGCTCGCCCTCGTCGTCGACACGCTGGGCGGTGCGGTGGCGCTGCTGCTGCCGGACGCCTGGCGGCGGGCGGCGGCGGTGCTGCTGCTCCTCGCGCTTGCGGCCGCCGACCTGGCCGACCGGACGCCGCACGTGTGGCGCCAGGTGCCGCAGGCACTGGTGCGCAGCCTGCCACCGGGCCGGCTCGGCCTGGTGTGGGGCTTCGACCTGTCGCTGCTGTTCACCACGCAGAAGAGCACCTCGCTCACCTGGGCCGGCCTGGCCGGGACGCTGCTGCTCGCACCGCAGGCCGCCTGGGTCGTGCTGCCGGCGATGACGCTGACCGGCCTGCTCGCCATCACCGGGCGCAGCGTGCACTACGCCCGCAGCGGCCCCGCCCGGCGCGGCGACCGCGGCCGCCCCTGGCACGCGCGGCTGCGCCGGCTGGCCGGCTGTGGCCTGCTCGCCCTGGCCGTCGCGGTCGGCGCCACGACGGCACTGGGAGGGGCGTGAGATGAGCGCACCGCGCGAGCGCGCGCACGACCCGCGCGCGCAGATGGTGCTGACCCGCTTCACGTGCCCCAGCCTGTACGCGCTGCTGCTGGTCAAGCTGCTGCACTACCGGGTGCGGCCGCAGATCCGCCGGGTCGCCCCCGGCTACCTGGGCGGCACGACGATCATCCAGTGGCGGTCCCGCACGCTGCTGAGCCTGTCGCTGTGGCAGGACCTGGACGGCGTCTACGACATGGGCCAGGCCCGCCGGCACGTCCTCGCGGCCCGTGTCCCGTCACGGCTGGGCGTGCGCACCTCCTGCGACGTGTACGCGTGCACGGGCGAATGGCGCCACGTCATGTTCGGCGTGCCGACAGGCGGGGCCCCTCCCTCCGGCAGAGAGCGGGGCCCCGCGTGCGACAGCCGTCAGCCGGTCGTCAGTCGAGGACCGACAGCGCCTCGTTGAGCGTCTTCGACGGACGCATCACGGACGACGCCTTCGCCGAGTCGGGCTGGTAGTAGCCGCCGATGTCGGCAGGCGAACCCTGCACGGCGATCAGCTCGTCGACGATCGTCTGCTCCTGCTTGCCCAGCGTCTCGGCCAGCGCCGCGAACGCCTGGGCCAGCTCGGCGTCCTCGGTCTGCTTCGCCAGCTCCTGCGCCCAGTACAGCGCGAGGTAGAAGTGCGAGCCGCGGTTGTCGATGCCGCCCAGCTTCCGGCTCGGCGACTTGTTCTCCTCCAGGAACGTGCCGGTCGCACGGTCCAGGGTGTCCGCGAGGACGCCGGCGCGCGCGTTGCCGGTCGTCTTGCCCAGGTGCCCGAAGCTCTCGGCGAGGGCCAGGAACTCGCCCAGGCTGTCCCAGCGCAGGTAGTTCTCCTTGACCAGCTGCTGCACGTGCTTGGGCGCGGAGCCGCCGGCACCCGTCTCGAACAGTCCGCCGCCGTTGATGAGCGGCACGATCGAGAGCATCTTGGCGCTGGTGCCCAGCTCCAGGATCGGGAACAGGTCGGTCAGGTAGTCGCGCAGCACGTTGCCGGTCACCGAGATGGTGTTCTCGCCGCGGCGGATGCGCTCCAGGGAGAACGCGGTCGCGTCGGACGGCGGCATGATCTCGATCCGCAGACCGTCCGTGTCGTGCTCGGGCAGGTACTGCTTGACCTTGGCGATCAGGTTCGCGTCGTGCGCGCGGTCCTCGTCCAGCCAGAACACGGCCGGGTCGCCGGTCGCGCGGGCGCGGGTGACGGCCAGCTTCACCCAGTCACGGACCGGGACGTCCTTCGTCTGGCACATGCGGAAGATGTCGCCGGCGCTGACGGCCTGCTCCAGGACGGCCTCGCCGCTGCCGTCGACGACCCGCACGGTGCCGGTGGTCCGGATCTCGAAGGTCTTGTCGTGGCTGCCGTACTCCTCGGCCTTCTGCGCCATCAGACCGACGTTGGGCACCGAGCCCATCGTCGACGGGTCGTAGGCGCCGTTGGCGCGGCAGTCGTCGATGACGACCTGGTAGATCGGGGCGTAGCTGCTGTCCGGGATGACGGCCAGCGCGTCCTGCTCCGCATCGTCCTTGTTCCACATGTGGCCCGAGGTGCGGATCATCGCCGGCATCGAGGCGTCGACGATCACGTCGCTCGGCACGTGCAGGTTCGTGATGCCGCGGTGGGAGTCGACCATGGCCAGGTCCGGGCCCTCGGCCAGCTCCGCCTCGAAGGACGCCGTGATCTCGGCGCCGTTCGGCAGCGACTCGACGCCCTTGAGGATGCCGCCCAGGCCGTCGTTCGGGGTCAGGCCGGCGGACGCCAGGGTCTCGCCGTGGGCGGCGAACGTCTTCGGGAAGAACGCGCGCACGACGTGACCGAAGATGATCGGGTCGGAGACCTTCATCATCGTCGCCTTCAGGTGCACGGAGAACAGCACGCCCTCCGCCTTGGCCCGCGCGACCTGCGCGGCCAGGAACTCGCGCAGCGCGGCGACGCGCATGACGGCCGCGTCGACGATCTCGCCGGCCTGCACCGGCACCGACTCGCGCAGCACGGTGGTGCTGCCGTCGTCGCCCTTGAGCTCGATGCGCAGCGCACCGTCCTCGGCGATCACCGCGGACTTCTCCGTCGAGCGGAAGTCGTCGCCGTCCATGTGGGCGACGTTGGTCTTCGAGTCGGCCGACCAGGCGCCCATGCGGTGCGGGTTCTTCCGGGCGTAGTTCTTCACCGACGCCGGCGC
>DASSBO010000058.1:0-5976 GCA_035698655.1 Streptomyces sp. | reverse complement strand
ATGGCGCATGAGGCGCTGGTTGTAGTTGTCGTAGAAGTCCTGCAGGAACTCGTGGGCGAAGGTCAGTACGTCCTCGCAGCGGCCGCCCGACCCGTAGCGGATGGTGAAGAAGCCCTTGGTGACCAGGCGGCGCACTTCGTTGCCGTCGAAGGCGGGCATGAGCGGTGCCAGTCGCCGCAGGTCCGGCAGCAGGTCGCGGTTCCACCGCTCGCGGTCGGCGGTGACGCGGGCGCCGGGCAGCGTGGTGTCCTCGTAGACGAGGGTGCGCAGCACCGGCAGGTCGTCGCGGCCCAGCGCGCGGTGGGCGTCGCGGACGCCGTCGGCGAGGGCGGCGAGCAGGTCGCGCCGCCGGTCGGGTCCGGCGCCGGCGAACTCGGCCACCAGGCTGCCGAGTTCCCCGACGATCCCACTGACGCGGTCGGCCCAGCCGGCGTGCAGGGCGGCCAGTCCGCGCCGGTAGCCGGCCACCGGGTCCGGGTCGTGGATGTCCAGCCGCAGCCCCGGCACGACCAGCAGGCCGAGCCGGAGCAGCGCGGCCAGGTACTCGCCGACCTCGTCGGCGGGACGGCCCTCGCGCAGCGCGCACAACCGGGCGACCAGGTCCTCGAAGCGCAGCGTCCCGCCGTCGTCGAACTGGGCGAGCACGTCGGTCAGCAGATCGCCGGTGGGCAGGTAGAACAGGTTCTCGTGGACGGTGTCCAGGGTGACGGCGGTGTCCTCGTTGCCGGTCTCGCGCAGGCGGCGCAGGTAGCGCACCCGATCACGGTGTACCTCGAGGCCGCCGGTGGCGCGGACCGGCAGGTCGCCGCGGACCGAGGGGGTGTCGGCCATCAGGGCGGACAGCCGGGACAGCACGGCCACGTTGAGCCGCGTCGCGCTGCGCTTGTCCCAGTGGTGCGCGCTCACGTGCAGCGCCGCGCCCGCGCCGTCGCCGTGTGTGCCGGTGAAGGTGCCCAGGCACACCGAGGTGAGTGTGGAGAAGGGGCTGGTCTTGCAGGCCGTGCGGTACAGGTACTCCAGCAGCGAGCGTTCGATGCGGCGTTCCCGCTTGCTGAGCCGCCCTTCCCCCTTGCCCAGGTACGCGTCGAGGTGCTCGTCGAGCGTGGGCGAGGAGAGCTGGACGCCGAGCCGCAGGTCGGTGGACTCGGTCAGGCGCCGCAGTTCGGCGCGGCAGGCGGTGGTCTCCTCGCCGAGGATTGCGGCGCCCGCCCGCAGCAGCTCCTCGTGGCGGGCACGGGCGTCCGCCCACTCCCGCAACCGGGCGACATCCGGTGCCGGCAGCAGTTCGGCGGCGCGGTCGAGGCCGCGCGGCGCCCGTCCGTTGAAGACGTCACGGCGCAGGTTGATGAGCAGCCTGCGGGCCTTGGGGTCGTCCATGTGGCCCGCGACGCGGGCCTCCAGCAGGTCGGACAGCCGGGCGCCGTCCGCGCGCAGCCGCGCCTCCCCGTCCAGGACGTCGTCCGCCCAGGCCGCGCCGCGCGGCGAGGTCAGGCGGTCGGCGGTCTCGAACGGCAGGCCGCCGACACGCAGCATGAAGCGCGGCACCAGGTGCCATTCGGCCCGGTCGGCCGCGTGCTGCTCGGGCAGCAGGGCGCTTGGCATACGGGAACCGTCCTCTCAGTGCAGCCGGAAAGCGAAGTCCGCGCTGTCCGTGCGTTCGTGGCCGAGCAGTACGAACAGAAAGGTGCGCTCGTCGCCGTCGTCGAGGCCGAGGGCCTCGTCGAGGGCGACGTTGTCGAACCCGAGCACGGCGCCGCAGCCCACGCCGGCCGACGCCGCGGCGGCGTACGCGGTCTGCGCGACGGCACCGACCTCGGCGTTGAGCATCCGGTAGCCGCGGCTGCCGCAGGTGCGCAGCGTGCTGTCCAGGCGGGCGGAGATCGCCAGGACCGCACCGACCTGCTCGAGGTTGTAGTTGCTCAGGAAGTAGCTGCGCTGCAGGTACATGGCCAGCGGGCGCTCGGCGATGGTGTGCAGGGCGTGGCGGTCGCGGTCGTAGCGGTAGGTGCCCGAGGCGAGGTCGTCGACACGGTTGGCGAGGACGTACAGGCCGGTCAGGCCGAGGTCGGCGGGCACGGTGTCGCTGGTGTAGTCCTGGGCGGACAGCGTGCCGGCGAGGATCGTGGCGAGTTCGCCCAGGCGCATCCTGCGGGCGCCGTTGAACGAGCCGAAGCTGGTGTGGCGTCCGCACAGCACGTCGGTGATGCTCGCGCCCGTCGGGTCCGTGCGCGGGGCGGGCAGCGCGACGACGGCCCCGTCGCCGCCGGGCGGGGCGGGGGCCAGGGCGCGGACCCGCTCGGCGTCGGGCAGCGGGCGGCGGTCCGCCAGCACCGCCCGGTGCACCTCCTGGACCTGCTCGAAGGTCCGTACCCGGCGGGACCGTTCGAAGCTCGGGCGGGCGGTCAGGGCGGGCCGGGGCACCCCGGGCTGCCGCGCCGGCCGGTCGCCGCGCGGGACCGCGCCGGTGGGCACCGGGACGACGGCGAGCACCGACTCCTCCTCGGTGTCGACACCGAGGAGCGCGTCCAGGGGCCGCTCGTCGAACCACAGAGCGCTGCGCAGCCGGCGGCCCATGCCGCGGGCGACCATCTCCCAGCAGCCGAGCAGGGCCCCGCAGTCCTGGGTGACGACGTGGTAGCAGAAGCTGTTGTACTTGAAGGCGTTCTTCCAGAAGCGGACCGTGACCAGCAGGTATCCGTCGGCGGTACCGGCTGACGGGCAGGCCTGCCGCACTTGGTCGGTGAACGTGCCGGCCGCCAGGCGTTCGAAGGCGTGGTGGGCGGTGGAGTAGTGGTATACGCCGGGGGCCAGGGGGCCGTCGCCCGCCGTGACCCAGTAGATCTCCAGCGGGTACATGCCGCCGCCGGATGCCGCGGCCCTGCCCCACAGCGCCTCCGGGTAGAGCACCCGCACGTCGGCGTCCTGGTTCCAGTTGATCCGCAGCCGCCGGTCCAGCAGTCCGTAGGACATCCGCAGCAGGGTGGCCAGCGACGCGAACGTCCAGCCGGTGTCCTCCTCTCCGGGCCCGTCACGGCCGAGCAGCACCTGGGAGGCGGGGGCACGCGAGAGGTCGGTGCCGGCGGGCAGGGGGAAGCGCTGCACGCCCAGGTAGGTCTTGTACCGGGAGGGCTGGTCGGCCCAGTCCGGGGAGAACCCGACCGGCTCCATCGGTTCGCGGCCGCGCCGGAAGACGGCCTCGGCGTAGGAGCTCACCACAGCGGTGGCGGGGTCCGCCGGGGCGCGGGTCTCCTGCGTCGTGGCGTCCTCGTGCATGGCGTCCTGGCTCCTCACGGGAAGGGGTGCGGCCGGCGGTTGAGCCCGGTGGGCCCGTAACCGCGGCCCTCGGGATGGACGGTGGACAGTTCCCCGGCGAGGAAGGCGTGCAACCGCGGGTGGTGCAGGGCCCGCTGCCGTTCCCAGCCGAAGTCGATGGGGACGAGTCCCGGGGCGAGCACGCACAGGGTGCGGATCGCGGTGCCGCCCTGCTCCGGACAGGTCTGGTCGACCACGACCACGTCGCTGCCGACGCGGCTGAGCAACCGCGTCAGGTGGCGGACGTCGTCGGCGAGGTCGAGGGTCGCGGGGCGTTCGGCGAGCCAGCCGGCGTACAGCTCCTCGAGGGGCCTCGGGTCCGGGTCGGCGAGCAGGAAGTCGGTGCAGGCTGCCATCTCCGGCAGCCCGTAGAGCAGCGCGTGCTGGGTGAGTTCACGCACCTGCGTGTAGTCCTCGACCATGGGGCGCAGTTCGGCCAGCCGTGCCTCGACGCGTTCGTCCATGCCGGGGATGTAGGAGGCGGTCTCGGCGATCGCGGCGCGCACCGCCTCCAGCGGGTCCAGCCCGGCACCGGCCGCGAAGCACAGCCGGCCGAGTCCGCCGTCGAGCCGTTCGGCGACCGCCATGACGACGGGTACGGGCACGTCGACGCGCATGTCGAACAGCCGCATCCGGTAGCCGAGCCGGGTGACCCGGTCGAGCACGAACTGGATCTCCTCGTCGGCGCACCCGGCCGGGTCGATCTCCGGGAGTCGCGCGCCTGCATACCAGTTGAGCAGGAAGGCGTCACGTTCGAGGAGTTCGAGCAGGCCGTGGAGCAGGGCCTCCTCCGCGGAGGTGCCGCTGGCGCAGCCGTTGGAACACTCCTGGACGAACTTGCGGTCGTCGCTGCGGTCCAGGTAGAAGACGAGCTGCTCGGGGACGAGCACAGGGCGCTGCGCGCCGTGGGACCAGCCCCACACCCAGGGCAGCGTCATCCCGCGCTCGAAGGGGCGGTAGGCCTCGGTGTGGCGGGCGTAGAAGTCCCGGCCGTAGGAGCCCATCGTCATCGGGTCCAGGGCGTGCGGCGAGAGGTCGTCGAACGAACCGTGGACGGCGGTGCGCCGGGCCCGCGGGAACTGGCCGGCGTAGCGTTCCAGCCCTTCGAGGATGCCGTGCCGTTCGCTGCTCGCCGACGACTGGGACTGACCGCTCCACCACATCTCGTGGTAGTCGTACTTGCTGCGCACCCGGAAGTAGCCGCTGACCGGCAGGGTCGCGCTGCACTGGTAGACCCGACGGGTCCGGGAACCGAGCGCGCCGCACACCGGGTTGACGTAGGCGCCGGTGGGCAGTTCCAGCTCCAGCGCGGAGGCTCCCCGGTAGCTGGACGGGCCGGCCTTGGGGCGGGGGGCGAGCGGCAGTCGTGCACCGTCCGGGGTGTCCTCGGTTGGCCGCGCGCACTTCTCGCACTCGGAGTCGGCCAGCAGCGCGTGCCTGGTGAGGGTGAGGTCGGCGGTGCTCAGTTCCACGACGGCGGCGACCGCCGGTTCCGGTGCGGCCGGCGGACGGCGTGCCGTCTCGGCGGCCACCACGCGGGCCGCCTGGTCCAGCAGGAACGGGCTGAGGGCCGGATCGTCGCCGACGGTGGTGGCGTCGGCCCCGTCCTCCAGGGCGCGCCGCTCCTCGACGGGGCGCAACGCGGTCCACCGGCGTTCCAGGCAGCGGGCGCAGGGCCGGCAGGTGCCGTCATCCCGGTACAGCGGTCCCAGCAGTACGGCGCCGGGGACCAGTCGCACCGTGTAGCGGGGTGCGCCCGGCCCCTGGGCCTGCACAGGCCCTTCGGCCGTCGGCAGGCCGAGCACGGCGACGTCGAGCCGCACGCCGTCCGCGCAGTGCGGGGCGAGGTGGCGGCGTACTCTCTCGGCCGCGTGCGACGGGGCATCGGGACCCGCGTCGGACACCGCCGTCTGCGACACCAACGTCATGACGTTCTCCTGGACGAGTAGGTGCGGCGCCTGCCCTGGGGCCTTCGCCGCAAAGGGAGCGAGGGCCGCCGACCCGGGATCGGCGGCCGCCGCGCCGATCAGCTGGTGCTGGTGCTGGTGCTGCAGCAGCTGCTGGTGGAGCACGAGCAGCAGCTGGAGCAGGAACAGCTGGAGCTCGACCAGGCGAGCTCGACCGACTCGTCGGTCATCTCCTCGATCTCGAACGTCGCGCTCTCCAGAGCGCTGAGTTCGTCCTTCAGCTCGGCGGACATGACGAACCTCCCTTCAGAGGCCTTGGGGGTGCACCCGGGACAGGCGTCCCGGGAGTCCGGGGGCGGGGCGGGGTCCGCCCCGCCGGCTAGGGAACGGCCAGCAGCACGGTGCCCGTGACCAGGCCGCGCAGCGAGGCGAGGTCGACAGGGGTGGTCTCGGTGAACAGGGCGCGGGTCCCGGCCCCGGCGAGGGCGGCGAGCACCGTCTCGGCCGTGGTGACGTCCTCGGGCAGCGTCTCCGCCCGGTTTCCGGTGGCCAGGGCGCGCGGGTCGAGGTCGGCCAGCAGCCGGTCGCCCGGGTCGGCGGCCGTGCCGTCGGTGTGGCGGAAGACGGCGAGGCCCGCGGCGTCCCGCACGGCGGCGCGCAGCGCGGCGCGGCCGTCGAGGCCGTGGCCGACCGCCCAGTCCGGCGGGGCGCCGCCGGGGTTCTCGACGACGGCGAGGACGGCGTGGGCGGGCGCGGC
>DASSBO010000057.1:0-5484 GCA_035698655.1 Streptomyces sp. | reverse complement strand
CGCCCGGTGTGCGACACCTCCTTCGCCACCGGCGTCGCCAACTTCGGGTGACGCTCAGCCGGTGACCCGGCCGCCGGCCACGTCGACGGTGACGCCCGTCAGCCAGGAGGCGGCGTCGGAGGCGAGGAACAGCGCGGTCCGGGCCACGTCTTCGGGGGTCCCCATGCGGCGCAACGGGTGTAGGACGGCGACCTGCTCCTGCACCTCGGCCGGCATGTGGGCCAGCACGCGTTCGGTGCCGATGGCCGAGGGTGCGATGCAGTTGACGCGGACGCCGCTCGGCCCCGCCTCCTGAGCCAACTGCCGGGTGAGCATGACCAGCCCGGCGTTGGCCACTCCGTACGCGAGGTTCGCCCCGCCCGGCCGTCGGCCGGCCGCGGAGGACATCGTGAGGATGACTCCCTGCCTGCGTCCGAGCATGCCGGGCAGAAACTCACGGATGGTCAGGAAGGCCGACGTCAGGTCGGCGTCCAGCACTTCGTGCCAGCGCTGCTCCGTCAGCTCCGTCGTCGGGACGGGGCGGCCCTGGCCTCCCGCGAAGGCGGCCAGCACATCGACGGGGCCCAGCCGGGTCTCCAGCTCGCCGCGCAGCCTGGACAGCGCGGCGCCGTCGGTGACGTCGGCCGGCACCCCGATCGCCGTGCCGCCGCTCTCGGTGATGCCGGTCACCACCGCGCTGAGTGCCGCGCGGTCGCGGCCCACCGCGCAGACGAACGCGCCCTGCTCGGCGAACGCCCGCGCCGTCTGCGCACCGATACCGCGTGAACCGCCGGTCACCACCACGGTCCGGCCTCGGAGATCCGGGTGACTGCTGGTCATCACGACCTCCTCAGCTGTGCGCGGTGCGGGGGCGGGTGAGCGGCAGCACGGCCGCGACCCACACCAGCCAGACCAGTCCGCCGAAACGGACCACCGGAAGCAGGAACCCGACGCCGGACGCCACCAGCGTGAAGGTGGAGAGCATGCCGACGGCGGCCAGGACCAGGCCGGCCCAGGCCAGCGGACGCGGCAGCAGCCGGCCCAGCAGGCCGGTGACCGAGACGCCCGCGATGAGCAGGGCGAAGGTCACCACGTAGCCGACGCCCCCGGAGAGGAAGGACAGGTCGGCGAGCGCACGGCCGAGCGCGGGGTCCGCAGCCTCGGACAGCCGGCCGCCGGCCCAGGAGAAGAACGCGCTGAGGATCAGCGCCCCCGAGGCCAGCACCCCACCGACCAGAGTGATCGCGGAGCCCGGCGCCGTGATGCCCAGCGCCCGCAGCCGCCGGTAGAGCACGGCCGAAGTGATCGCGAGAGGCACCGCCGAGGCGAAGAGCAGCATGGCGCCGACCGAGATCGCGGTGCCGTGCGCCGCCGCGTACTTCAGCACCTCCGCGCCGGAGGCGTCGGGGCGCGGGGTGGCGCGGTTGACGATCACGTAGGCGATGGTCAGCCCCGTCATGGCCAGCACCGGCGCGAGCAGCGGCGGCCCGCTCTGCGGACGGCGCCCCGCCTTCGCGGCGGGAACGGCGGCTTGGGATGGAGAGACAGCTGACATGACGGGATCCTCTGGACTCGACGCTCTTTCGTACACGGTCGATAATGATTACAGTTCGGAACGATGTCAAGCGACTATGATGTCACCATGAGTACGGATGCAGAGCGGGAGACGAGTGTGGAACCGGAGAGCGGCGGTGTGGGGCCGCCACAGGGCGGTGCCGCCTTCCTGCTGGCTCAGCTGGGCGGGCACGCGGCCGGGCTGTTCGCCGAACGGATCGCCGGCCTCGGGCTGTCGCCGGCCGAGGCCGGCCTGCTGCGCATGCTGGCCATGTCTCCGGGCCGCAGCCAGCGGGAACTCGCCGACGACCTGGGCATGCCGCCCAGTCGCTTCGTGCCGTTCGCCGACACCCTCGAGGAGCGCGGGGTGATCGAGCGCCGCAAGAACCCCGCCGACCGCCGGGTGTACGCGCTTCATCTGACGGACCGGGGCGGTGAGCTGCTGGCTCAGCTGCGCGACGTCGCGCTGGAGCACGACGAACGGCTGCTCGAAGCGCTCTCCCCCGGCGAACGCGAGCAACTGCGCGGTCTGCTGGGCCGGGTGGCGGAGCAGCAGGGGCTGCGCCCGGGGATCCATCCCGGTTTCCGGCACCTACGGGCCGACCGCGTTCGCCGGTCAGCCGACCGAAGCGGCTGACCGGCGCGAGAGGGAACGGGTCAGCCGAGCAGGCCGCCCAGCGCCCCGGTGTGGCCGCCCGTCGATCCGCCGCTCGTGGAACCGCCGGTCGACGATCCGCCGCTCGTGGAGCCGCCGGCCGTGGAACCGCCGTCGGTGGAACCGCCGCTCGTCGTACCGCCGGAGCCGCCGCTCGTGGAACCGCCGCCGCCTGAGGTGGTGGAGCCCGAAGTGGCGGACGGCGGCTCGGGGGTGTGCTGTTGCGGCTGGGTGGGCTGCACCGGCTGGGTGCTCTTCTCCGGTTGCTGCGTGGCGGGGCTGCCTTGCTGCGTACCGGAGTCGTCCTGGGCGGACGCCGAGGGGCTGGGGGTGTGGTCGGCCTTCGGCGACTCGCCGGCGCTCTTCCCGGCGCGGCCCCCGGAGTGCTGGCGCGGTTCCTGCGGAAGCGGCGAGCCCGGCAGGTTGTTGTGCGGCACGCCGCCCTCGCCCGGGACGACGACCGTCTTCGCGGACCGTACCGCGCCGCCCAGCAGCGAGCCGATCAGCAGGGAGGCACCGATGGCGACCGTGGCCAGCACCGTGCCCCGCCGCAGCACCCGGCGACGCAGGTCCCAGATGCCGACGCGCGGCCCGAGTGTCCGCCAAGCCTCGTTCGCCAGCCGGCCGTCCGCGGAGTAGACGGGCGCGCCCGCGATGATCAGCGGGCTCCAGGCGGCCAGGTAGATGATGTCCGGCGCGTCGTATGCGGGGACGGTCCGCCAGCTCACCGTCACCAACAGGGCGGCGGAGAGCAGTGCACCCAGCGAGGCGGCGACGCGCTGCCACAGCCCGAAGACGGTCAGCACACCGATGATGATCTGCAGGAAGGCCACGGTGAGCCCCGCGCCGACCGGGTGTGCCAGGGCGAAGTCGCGCAGCGGCTCGGCGATGGTCCAGGGCTGCAGCGAGCGCAGCCAGGTGACCATCGAGCCGCGGTCGCCCCCGTCGAAGTAGACCGGGTCGCTCAGCTTGCCCATGCCGGCGTAGATCGAGATGAAGCCGAGGAAGATCCGCAGCGGCAGCAGCACGACGCCGAGGTTCATCCGGCGCCCGGGGTAGTAGGCGTGCCGCACCGCGTCGCCTCGGCGCGGGCGGACCGGCTCGTCCTCGACGGGCTGCGGCTCGGGCGGACCGAACGGTTCGGCGGGCGGCGGCTCGTCGAAGCCGCCGCCGGCCGGCCGGGGGCCTGGCGGCCGCAGCCGCGTCGCGGTCTCGGGCGGCTGCGGACCGCGCGGGCCGACGACGGTGGGCGCGACGGTCGTCTCGTCGATCCTGGGCAGCACCTGTGTGGTGGCCGCGGCGCTCTCCACGTCGAGCCGCTCGGGCGCCGGGACGGGCGCGGTGGTGCGCACGGCGGCCTGCAGCAGCCGGTGGGCGCCGGTGTCCTCGAGGCCGGTGCGGCCGCTCCACACCACGGGGGCGCGGCGCCGGCCGCCCGCAGCGCCGGCGCCGTGGGACGCGGCGGCTCTGCGCGGCGGGGCCAGGACGGCGCTGCTGACCGGTGCCGGGCCTGCGAGCTGCACGCGGAAGCTCGCGTGGTTCACCACGACCTGGGCAGGGTCGGACGGCACCTTGACGGAGCTGAGCACCGGCTCGTCGTCGAAGAAGCCGCGGGGTGCTCCCACGGCGGGCTCTTTGGGGCCGGAGCCCGACGGGGACGGTGTGCGGGCTGTTCTGGTCTCCACACTCATCTAACCGAGTGACGAGCCGAGAGGACACTGCCTTGACCGCACAGAAGTGTCGGAGGCCCGTCAAAGAGGCCGATGACAGCACGAAACGGTCGGTTCCGAGCAGAACCGACCGTTCGTGACCGTTCCGCGTCCGATGACGGTCTTCCGCGGACGAGCGGGCCGCCCGTGCGCTATCAGCGGCGGCGCCGGGCCGCCTCGTACAGCACGACACCGGCCGCGACGCCCGCGTTGAGCGACTCGGCGCCGCCCGGCATCGGGATCCGCACCCGCACGTCGCACGTCTCGCCGACCAGCCGCGACAGACCCTTGCCCTCGGAGCCGACGACGATGACGACCGGTCCGTCGAGCACGTCCAGGTCCTGCACCTCGGCGTCCCCGTCGGCAGCAAGCCCGACGACGGTCAGCCCGGCCTTCTGGTACGCCTCCAGGGCCCTGGTGAGGTTGGTGGCACGAGCGACGGGCGTGCGCGCCGCGGTCCCGGCGGACGTCTTCCAGGCGCCCGCGGTCATGCCGGCGGCCCGGCGCTCCGGGATCACCACGCCGTGTCCGCCGAAGGCCGCGACCGAGCGCACGACGGCGCCCAGGTTGCGCGGGTCGGTCACCCCGTCGAGGGCGACGATCAGCGGGTCCTCGCCCTCGTCGAACGCGGCGGCGGCCAGGTCCTCGGGGTGCGCGTACTCGTACGGCGGGATCTGCAGCACGACGCCCTGGTGGTTCAGGCCGTTCGTCATCCGGTCCAGCTCGGGCCGCGGCGCCTCCATGAGGTGGATGCCGCCGCGTTCGCCCGCCAGCTGCACGGCCTCGCGGACGCGTTCGTCGTTGTCGATGAACTGCTGCACGTACAGCGTCGAGGCGGGAACGCCCTCGCGCAGCGCCTCGACGACCGGGTTGCGTCCGACGACCATCTCGGAGCTCGTCTTGCCGCCGCGACGCTGCGGCCGCCCCTGCGTCCGGCGCGTCCTGGCCTGCGCGGCACGCTGCTTGGCGTGCCCCTTGCGCATCTCGGCGGGCGGCGTGGGGCCCTTGCCCTCCAGCCCGCGGCGGCGCTGCCCGCCGCTGCCGACCTGCGCGCCCTTCTTGTTGGACGTGCGCCGGTTGCGGCGCTGGCTGTTCCCGGCCATCAGGGCCACCATTCTCTACTGCTGGTTGAACGTACGTACGGAAAGTGTCCCGCATCCGGCGGGGCGGTCGGCACGGCGGCGGTCAGTTCCCGCCGCCGCCCAGCTCCCAGCGGGGCCCGGAGGGCGTGTCCTCGATGACGAGGCCGGCGCGCTGGAGTTCGTCCCGGATGGCGTCGGCCGTCCCGTAGTCCTTACGGGAACGGGCCGCCTGCCGCTGGTCCAGCACCAGAGCGACCAGGGAGTCCACCACGCCGGTCAACTCCGCATCCTGCCCACCGCCGCTGCCGGCGGCCCACCGCTCATCCAGCGGGTCCAGACCCAGCACGCCGAGCATCGCCCGCACCTCGGCAACCGCCACGGCCACCTGCTCCTTGTCCCCCGCCGACAGCGCCGTGTTCCCCTGCCGCACCGCCTGGTGCACCAGAGCCAGCGCCTGCGGCACCCCCAGATCGTCGTCCATCGCCTCAGCGAACGCCTCCGGCAC
>DASSBO010000056.1:0-2375 GCA_035698655.1 Streptomyces sp. | reverse complement strand
GGCCCCCGCCGTCTGCCGTGCGCGGCTACCTCTTGCGCGGCGCCAGGTCCGTGACCCTGCCCAGCTGCCCGTGCTGGTCGAGCGCCTGGGCCGTCGCACCGCGCAGCTGCGGCGGCATGGTGCGGCGCTGCCCCGGGAGCGGCGGCAGCCGGTGCTGCCGCTCCGCCGCGGGGGCGGGGCCGCCCCGGGGCGGGACGGACGGGCCGTGCCCGTGCTCGCCCGCCGGGCCGCCGGCGTGGGCCGGGCCGTGCGCGCCGGCGAGCGAGAGCTGCACCCCCTGGTCCGCCAGCGCCTGCAGCTCCGTGGCCGCCCGGTCGGCGTGCCCGGCCGGCTCGTCCGTCACCAGCCGGGTCATCGCCTCCGGCGGCACCGTCTGGAACATCGTGTCCGTGCCGAGCTTGGTGTGGTCGGCCAGGACCACGACCTCGTTCGCCGCCTGCACCAGGGCGCGGTCGACGCTCGCCGAGAGCATGTTGGACGTGGACAGCCCACGCTCGGCGGTCAGGCCGCTGCCGGAGAGGAAGGCCCGGGAGACCCGCAGTCCCTGCAGCGACTGCTCGGCCCCGCTGCCCACCAGCGCGTAGTTGGAGCCACGCAGCGTGCCGCCCGTCATCACCACCTCGACGCGGTTGGCGTGCGCCAGGGCCTGGGCGACCAGCAGGGAGTTGGTGACCACGGTCAGCCCGGGGATGCGGGCCAGGCGGCGCGCCAGCTCCTGCGTGGTGGTGCCGGCGCCGACGACGACGGCCTCGCCCTCCTCGACCAGGGAGGCGGCCAGGTCGGCGATGGCGGTCTTCTCGGCGGCCGCCGCGAGCGACTTCTGCGGGAAGCCCGCCTCACGGGTGAGACCGCCGGGCAGCACCGCACCGCCGTGCCGGCGGTCCAGCAGGCCCTCTCCTTCGAGGGCGCGCACATCCCGCCTGACGGTCACTTCGGAGGTCTGGACGACACGGGCGAGCTCCCGGAGCGACACGGCTCCGTTGGCGCGCACCATTTCAAGGATCAATTGGCGACGTTCTGCAGCGAACACGAAACTGACAGTAACCCGCCGACCACCCGCTTACACGAGTATGCGGCGATTATCGGAAGTCGCCCGAATCCGACGCCTTGGTGTGCTATAAGCGCGGCTGCCGGTCGCGCTCGAGGCTGTTGTGCAACTCCCGCTGGATCAGCTCGGGGCGGCTGGTGCTGGGGTCTCCCCCGGCCCCTGGGCCGAGGGGACCGATCGCAAGGCGCCGGGATGTCCTCATAGCGGAGCTATCAGGACATCCCGGCAACGCCGCGAGCGGCCGTGCCAGGCGTTCCGAGCCCAGCGGGGGTTGCACAACAGCCTCTCAGACCTCGTCCGCCGCCTTGCGGGTCTGCAACTGCCGCGCCACCTCGGCGATCGAGCCGGTCAGCGACGGGTAGACCGTGAAGGAGTTGGCGACCTGGTCGACCGTCAGGTTGTTGTCCACGGCCAGCGCGATGGGGTGGATCAGCTCGCTGGCACGCGGGGCGACGACCACGCCGCCGACCACGATGCCGGTGCCCGGGCGGCAGAACAGCTTCACGAAGCCGTCCCGGATGCCCTGCATCTTCGCCCGCGGGTTGCGCAGCAGCGGCAGCTTCACCACCCGGGCGTCGATCCGGCCCTCGTCGACGTCGGCCTGCGAGTAGCCGACGGTCGCGATCTCCGGGTCGGTGAAGACGTTCGCCGAGACCGTGCGCAGGTTCAGCGGGGCCACCGGCTCGCCCAGGAAGTGGTACATGGCGATGCGGCCCTGCATGGCCGCCACCGAGGCCAGCGCGAACACGCCGGTGCAGTCCCCGGCCGCGTACACGCCGGGGGCCGAGGTGCGCGAGACGCGGTCGGTGCGGATGTGCCCGGAGTCCCGCAGCACGACGCCGGCCTCCTCCAGGCCCATCCCTGCGGTGTTCGGGATCGCGCCGACCGCCACCAGGCAGTGACTGCCGGTGATCGTCCGGCCGTCGTTCAGCGTGACCTCGACGCCGTCCGCCGTGCGCTTGGCGGACGCCGCGCGCGACCTGGCCATCACGTGCATGCCGCGGCGCCGGAAGACGTCCTCGAGCACCGCCGCCGCGTCCGGGTCCTCGCCCGGCAGCACCCGGTCCCGGGAGGAGACCAGCGTGACCTGCGAGCCCAGCGCCTGGTAGGCGCCGGCGAACTCGGCGCCGGTGACACCCGAACCGACGACGATGAGCTGCTCCGGCAGCTCGTCCAGGTCGTAGAGCTGCGTCCAGTTCAGGATGCGCTCGCCGTCGGGCGTCGCGTCCGGGATCTCCCGCGGGTGGCCGCCGGTGGCGACCAGCACGGCGTCGGCGACGAGCGTCTCCTCCGCGCCGTCCGCGGTCGTGACCACCACCCGCCGGGT
>DASSBO010000055.1:0-3613 GCA_035698655.1 Streptomyces sp. | reverse complement strand
TGCATCCCTTCACAAAGGTGAGGACCCCCACAGTGGACATCAAGACCGTCTCCGCCATCCGCCGTCTCCGGCTGGTCTCGGCGCCCGAAGCGGTGTCGTTCCTGCTGCTGCTCGTCTGCTCCGTGCTCAAGCGCACCACGGAGTTCAACGGGGTGCCTGTGATGGGCATGATCCACGGCATCCTCTTCATCCTCTACGTGCTGTTCTGGCTGGACGCCTGGAACCGCGTGAAGTGGCCGCTGAAGACCGCCGCGCTGTACTTCGTGCTCTCCGTGCTGCCCACCGGCGGCTTCTTCGCCGAGCGGCGGCTGCACCGCGAGGAGGACGCCGGCGTGGCCGCCGTCCGCGCCGCCCGCGAGGAGCAGGCGGCCGCCGCGTGATCGTCGCCTTCTCCGTCACCCCGCTCGGCGTCGGCGAGGACGTGGGGGAGTACGTCGCCGACGCGGTCCGCGTGGTCCGCGACTCCGGCCTGCCGCACCGCACGGACGCCATGTTCACCTCGCTCGAGGGCGAGTGGGACGAGTGCATGGACGTGGTCCGGCGCGCCGTGGCCGCCGTCGAGGCCCGCGCCCCGCGCGTCTCCCTGGTGCTGAAGGCGGACATCCGCCCCGGTGTCACCGACGGCCTCACGGCCAAGGTCGACACCGTCGAGCGCTACCTGGCCTGATCCGGCCCGCCGCCGGCGCCCGCCGGACTGATGACGGCGCAGCGCGCCGCAGCGCGCCAGAGGGTGAGACGGGGCTGACCGGCATGTGACCGGCCGGTATGGTCTGCGGCGTGCCGAAGCCGCTGAGCCTGTCCTTCGACCCGATCGCCCGCGCCGACGAACTGTGGACGCAGCGATGGGGGTCCGTGCCCTCGATGGCCGCGATCACCTCCATCATGCGGGCGCAGCAGATCCTGCTCTCCCGCGTGGACGCCGTCGTCAAACCGCACGGCCTGACGTTCGCGCGCTACGAGGCGCTGGTGCTGCTCACGTTCTCCCGGGCCGGCGAACTGCCGATGTCCAAGATCGGCGAGCGGCTGATGGTCCACCCCACCTCGGTGACCAACACCGTCGACCGGCTGCAGCGCTCGGGCCTGGTCGCCAAGCGGCCCAACCCCGAGGACGGGCGCGGCACGCTCGCGTCGATCACCGACAAGGGCCGCCGGGTGTGCGACGCGGCGACCCGCGACCTGATGGCCGCGGAGTTCGGGATGGACGCCTACGACGGGGAGGAGTGCGAGGAGATCTTCGCCCTCCTCCGCCCGCTGCGCGTGGCCGCCGAAGACTTCAAGGAGTAGTCGCCGGCTGTCGGGCTCAGGCCTCGACGGGCTCGGCGGCCTGGCCGGCGATGAGCGGCTCGACCTCCTGGGTGACCTTGCGCTCGACGAAGAACGCGGCCGTCGGGATCGTGCCGGCGATCAGCACCCACAGCAGCTTGCCGAACGACCAGCGGGCCTTCTGGCCCAGGTCGAAGGCGAACACCAGGTAGATGATGTAGAGGATGCCGTGGGTCTGCGCGACCACGTACGTGATGTTCTCGCCGATGCCGAAGCCGTACTTGAGCACCATGCAGGCGCACAGCAGGAGCAGCATGACGGCCGTCACATAAGCCATCACGCGGTAGCGGGTCAAGACGCTTTTCTTCATGGGACGAGGGTAACCACCTGCTCCCCTTGCGCCGGAGGCGGTGGCACGGCGACACTTAGTAGGACGTCCAAGTAATTGTCCCGGTCCCGGAACCGCAGGGTGCGGGGCGCAGAGAGGCGGAAACACCGCAATGGATGCTGAGGCCATCGAGCAGGGGCGCCGGCGCTGGCAGGAGCGTTACGACGCCGCACGCAAGCGCGACGCCGACTTCACCACCCTGTCGGGCGACCCGGTCGAGCCCGTCTACGGGCCGCGGCCGGGCGACTCCTACGAGGGCTTCGAGCGGATCGGCTGGCCCGGCGAGTACCCGTACACCCGCGGGCTGCACCCGACCGGCTACCGGGGGCGCACCTGGACGATCCGCCAGTTCGCGGGCTTCGGCAACGCCCAGCAGACCAACGAGCGCTACAAGATGATCCTGGAGGCCGGCGGCGGCGGTCTCTCGGTCGCCTTCGACATGCCGACCCTCATGGGCCGCGACTCCGACGAGCCGAAGTCGCTGGGCGAGGTCGGCCACTGCGGCGTCGCCATCGACTCCGCCGCCGACATGGAGGTGCTCTTCGACGGCATCCCGCTGGGCGACGTCACCACCTCGATGACGATATCCGGGCCCGCCGTGCCGGTCTTCTGCATGTACCTGGTCGCCGCCGAGCGGCAGGGCGTCGACCCGGGCGTGCTCAACGGCACCCTGCAGACGGACATCTTCAAGGAGTACATCGCGCAGAAGGAGTGGCTCTTCCAGCCCGAGCCGCACCTGCGCCTGATCGGGGACCTGATGGAGCACTGCGCGTCGGCCATCCCCGCCTACAAGCCGCTGTCCGTCTCCGGCTACCACATCCGCGAGGCCGGCTCCACGGCCGCGCAGGAGCTCGCCTACACGCTCGCGGACGGCTTCGGCTACGTCGAACTCGGCCTGAGCCGCGGGCTGGACGTGAACACCTTCGCGCCGGGGCTGTCCTTCTTCTTCGACGCGCACGTCGACTTCTTCGAGGAGATCGCCAAGTTCCGCGCCGCGCGCCGCATCTGGGCGCGCTGGATGCGCGACGTCTACGGCGCCACCTCCGAGAAGGCGCAGTGGCTGCGCTTCCACACCCAGACGGCCGGCGTCTCGCTGACCGCCCAGCAGCCCTACAACAACGTGGTGCGCACCGCGGTCGAGGCGCTCGCGGCGGTCCTGGGCGGCACCAACTCGCTGCACACCAACGCGCTCGACGAGACCCTCGCGCTGCCCAGCGAGCAGGCGGCCGAGATCGCGCTGCGCACCCAGCAGGTGCTCATGGAGGAGACCGGCGTCACCAACGTCGCCGACCCGCTCGGCGGATCCTGGTACATCGAGCAGCTCACCGACCGCATCGAGGCCGACGCCGAGAAGATCTTCGAGCAGATCAAGGAGCGCGGCCGCCGCGCGCACCCCGACGACCAGCACCCCATCGGGCCGATCACCTCGGGCATCCTGCGTGGCATCGAGGACGGCTGGTTCACCGGCGAAATCGCCGAGGCCGCCTTCGAGTACCAGCGGGCGCTGGAGAAGGACGACAAGAAGGTCGTCGGCGTCAACTGCCACACCGGCTCGGTCACCGGCGACCTGGAGATCCTGCGCGTGAGCCACGAGGTGGAGCGCGAGCAGGTGCGCGTGCTGACCGACCGCAAGGCGCAGCGCGACGACGAGAAGGTCACGTCCTCGCTCGAGGCGATGCTCACCGCCGCCCGTGACGGCGGGAACATGATCGAGCCGATGCTGGAGGCCGTGCGGGCGGAGGCCACGCTCGGCGAGATCTGCGGCGTCCTGCGCGACGAGTGGGGCGTCTACACCGAGCCGCCGGGGTTCTGAGCCCGCGCGCCGTTCGCCCCGGGTGCCCGCTCCGCCTGCCGGCGGGGCGGGCACCGGCGTCTCAGCCGGCGGCCGCCAGACCGTCGATCAGCACCGTCGCCAGCACCCGGGCCCACGCTGCGTCGACCGGTTCGTCGCTGACCAGCAGC
>DASSBO010000054.1:0-2146 GCA_035698655.1 Streptomyces sp. | reverse complement strand
GCCCGCTGGCTGAAGGACCTGGACTCCCGGTACGCCGACCACTTCGCGGCGGCAGCCGAGCTGGAACGCCAGGCCACCGAGATCCGTCAGTTCGGTCTGTCGTTGGTCCCGGGACTCCTGCAGACGGAGGCGTACGCACGTGCCTTGTTCCGTGCATACAGCCCCAACCACCGGTCTGACGATGTTGACCGACGCGTCGTCAACCGCATGGAGCGCGCCCGAATCCTCGACGAGGCGTCGGGCCCCGTGATGTGGACGATGCTGGATGAGGCCGTGGTTCGACGCCCGGTTGCGGGACGGCAGGCCATGGCGGAGCAGTTGCGCAAGATCGGGCGGCTGGCCGAAGCCGGGCGGATCCGGCTGCACGTGCTCCCGTTCGGCGTGGGAGCACACCCCCTTTTGGAGAGTCTGCTTACCCTGATGAGCTTCGACGGAGCGGCGCCGGTCGCGTACGTCGAGGGGCTCTATACAGGCAACTTGATGGATGACCCGGCACTGGTAAGCGCCTGCCAGGCGGCCTACGATCTTGCCTTGGGTGACGCCTTGTCGCACCAGGAGTCACTGCGCCTCGTCAGGACCGTAACGGAGGGTTTTGAGCATGATCAGCAATAACAAGCGCGTGATCGCTGAAGCGTCGTTGCTTCGTGGGTGGCGCAAGTCCAGCTACAGCGGGGGCGGCAACGGCGAGTGCGTGGAGGTGGCCGACGGTCACGTCGGTGTCCCGGTGCGGGACTCCAAGGTTCCCAGTGGACCTGCGCTGGTCTTCGGCGCCGACGGCTGGTCCTCGTTCGTCGGAGCGGTCAAGAGCGGCACGCTCGTCTCCTGAAGCTTCGCTGTCCCTGACCCTCGGCCTCGGATGAGGGGGCGCTAGGGTCGGGGTGAAGTACGAGCGGCGCAGGGGGAGTTCGGTGTGAGCGGGGAGGACGGCCGGCTGGTGGCCGGGCGGTACCAGGTGTCCGGGCAGATCGGGCGCGGCGGCATGGGGACCGTGTGGCTCGCCACCGACCGTCTGCTGGACCGGCAGGTCGCGGTGAAGAAGCTGCACTTTCCCGCGCACCTGGACGAGGAGGAACGGGCGCGGCTGTCCGAGCGGATGCACCGCGAGGCCCGGAGCGCGGCGCGCGTGCGGCATCCGGCCGTCATCGTCGTGCACGACGTGGTGCAGGACGACGGGCTGCCCTGCATCGTCATGGAGCACGTGCCCTCGCGCGCGCTCGGGGACGTGCTGCGCGAGGAGGGGCCGCTCTCGCCGGAGGAGGCCTCGCGGGTGGGGCAGGCGATGGCCGCGGCGCTGTACGCCGCACACGCGGTGGGCGTCCTGCACCGGGACGTCAAGCCCGGGAACGTGGTGCTGGGGGAGGGGGGCCGGCGGGTCGTGCTCACCGACTTCGGGATCGCGGCGGCCTCCGGCATGGCCACGCTCACCCGCACCGGCGAGTTCGTCGGTTCGATCAACTACACCGCGCCCGAGCGGATGCAGGGTGGCAAGGCGGGTGAGGCGTCGGACGCCTGGGCGCTGGGCGCGACGCTGTACGAGGCGGTGGAGGGCGAGCCGCCGTTCCGGCGGGCCACGTGGGTGGAGACGGCGTATGCCACCGCCAGTGACCCGCCACCGCCGATGCGGAACGCCGGGGCGCTGGCGCCGCTGATAGAGGGACTGCTGGCGAAGGAGCCGGCGGACCGGCTCACGCTGAAGGAGGCCGAGGCGCGGCTGGCCGGCATCGCGCCGACGACCCCGGCCGAACTCACGACGTGGCGGCAGGTCACCGAGCCGACCGTCGCCCGTGCCGTCGACGGCGGCGAATACGGCGGCGCGGACCGCGCCGCGGACCTGGGCGCGGACCGGCGCGTGGACGGCCCGGCACCTGCACCCCAGGCGGCGCGACCGCCACGACGGGCCGGCCGGCCCGTCGTGTGGGCCTCCTGCGCGGTGGCCCTGACGGCCGTGGTGGCCGCAGGCGGCTGGTGGATGGGGCAGGACGGCCAGGCGGCGCCGGCCAAGGCGGGGCCGACCGCCTCGCAGCAGACCCACACCACACCCGACGCGTCGCCTTCGCCGTCGGCGCGCCCTCCTACACCGCAGGGATACCACCGGGTGCAGGATCCGCTGGGGTTCTCGGTGGACATACCCGACGGCTGGAACCGG
>DASSBO010000053.1:0-6344 GCA_035698655.1 Streptomyces sp. | reverse complement strand
CCATCCGGCGAGCAGGGCCCGGGCTACCGCCTGGGCCAGGCTCTCGCCCGGCGTCACGCCGTGGCTGGGCAGTTCCCATGCCGGATGGATCGGCGCCGTGGTCGGGTCGGGAGCGAAGGCGAGCGCGGCACGCAGTCCGTGGGAGGCCTGCGTGGCGAGGCGGCCCGCGATGATCCGTCCGAGCGGCGCCCCCAGCGGGTCGGCGCCTCCGGCCGCCCGTGCCGTGTCGACGTCGATCTGCGTGGCGTGGCCGAGCAGCTCGTCCACGGTCTCTTCCGAGGCCCGGCCGCTCCCGAACCGCTTGTCGTCCTCGGCGCGAAGGATCAGCGATTCGAGGCTGTCCAGCCTGGCGCGGACGTCGCGGGCAGCGGCCAGGTAGCGCAGCGTCCGCATCCACGGCTCGATGGCGTCTGCCTCCTGGGCGCCACGCTCTTCCGCGGCCGCCGTACCGGGGACTTCCAGCGTGCAGACGGCGAGTGTGCGCCGGCCGTCCATGAGGTCCAGGCGGACGCCGTGCGCCTGCCAGGTGCCGTCTTCGTGGGGCCAGTGCTGGGTGCCGACTGTGCGGATGACGTAGGCGCCTGTGTCGCGGCGCTCGGTGGTGATGTCCACGGGGTGTGGCTCCTGTCGGCTGGGGTGGGTGGTCAGGCTGCGAGCTGGGTGCGGAGCTGGTCGGCGAGGTCGAGGACGTGGGTGAGGGTGATCTGGGGGATGTCGCCGCGGTAGGTGGTGCGGAGCTGGCCGCCCTCGCGGGCCTGCGGGTCGCCGTCCCAGTCGGCGTCGTAGCGGTCGCTGATGACGATCACGGCGGAGCGCAGGATGTTCAGGGCGTGTCCGCGGTCGCCTGCGTCGGGGATGCTGTCGATCTTGTCGGCGAGGAGGGGGATGATCCCGCTGATCTTGATGATGTTTCCGGCGTGCGGGGTCTGGCGCCTTTTGACCGTGGGGGTGATCGTGACGGGGGCTTCTCCGGGGGTGACGGGGGCGGCGTAAGTGGCGGTCAGGTCGAGCATGGTGTGGGCCTCCGGGCGGGCGGGGCGCTTCATGGCACCGATGGCGATGCGGGCGGCGAGGGAGGCGGCGTCGATGATCCAGCGGCCGGCGGTCTTGGTGGCGGCGATGACGCCGGCCCGGCACCAGGTGCGGATGGTGGCGGCGGTGACGTGGGCCTGAGTGGCTGCGGCGCTGGTGTCCATCGGGACCCCCCTGCTGTATCGAGTGATACGACCATAACGTATCGAACGATACGCATGCAAGGGGTGGGGGCTCAGAATCGGGCGCCGCAACGCTGGCGAAGCGGGCCCCCGGAGCTCAGGCGGATGCCGTCCACACGTCCGGTCCGCCTCCCCGCCACTCGATGAGCGGGGAGCCGGCCGCGTCCAGGTCGTCGAAGCCCTCCAGGCCGGCGCGCTCCAGGAAGACGGCCAGGTCGTGCAGTGAGTAGGCCGTGCCGAGTATCGCGCCGTCAGCGCGCACGCGCCGACCACCGCCCTCATCCGGGGGATGTACGACTACGGGAAGCCCAGGCATGTCACCACCATCGCGCGACGATCGGGGGCGCGCACTCCGGACTATTCTTCGTACTCCAGCTCTGGGTGCCTTGCCCGTCGCTTCACGATGGTCTCGACCTCGCTGCGGGCTTGGCCGGAGGCCTTCGCGTATGCGGTGACCGCGGCCTGCACAGCCTGAGCGAGGTCCCGCCAGGCACGCCACGCCGTCTCGTACGCCTCGCTTTGCTGGGGGCCCCACTCCTTGTGGGTCGGCGGCCCGAACTGGTCCCGCAGTGCCAGGACCTGGGAGTGCGCCGCATCTGCCGCGTGCTGCATCTGTACGAGTTCTTCTACGGTGTGCTCCACGATCGTACAGGTTAAGCAGCCGAGTGCACTCGACCGACCCGGCACGATCCACGGCGCGCGGCGCTACCGTGGACGGACAACCTTCTGGCGGGGGTACACATGAACATCAGCATCGGCGACCGCATTGCCAGCCTCCGCGAGTTCCGTGATCTCACGCAAGAGGAACTCGCCCACCGCGCCGGCGTCCACGTCGACACGATCCGCAAGCTGGAGCAGGGCGTACGCCAGTCGGCGCGGATCAACACTCTCCGCGCGCTCGCACGCGCTCTCGACGTGCAGCTCGAACGTCTACTGGGACAGGCCACCGTGACACCGAAACTTGTCGATGACGGCGGCGGCTTGCTCGCCCTGCGCGACGCCATCCAGGACGTGGGCGCTCTGCCTGGGGTGCTGTCCAGCGACGACCTGGAAGACCCTCCATCCGAGACCGCGTGGCTGAACAGCGTGCGCGCCGCCGGCACCATGTACTGGAAGGGCGACTACTCCAAGCTGTCGGGTGTCCTGCCCTTGCTGCTGCGCGACGGTCGCGCCGTCGTCCGTGAGACCCCCACCGAACGGGCGTGGCAGCAGCTCGCGCTCTCCTATCAGCTCGCGGCGTGCCTGTCCGCGCAGGCCGGGCACCCGGACTGGGCGTACACCGCCGTCGAGAAGCAGCTCGCCGCTGCCGCGCGCGCGTCCGATCCGCTCATGGAGGGCATGGGCGTTTCCACCTTGTCGTGGGTGCTGCTGCGGCAGGGCCGATGGGAGCAGGCGCAGGACATCGCGGTGCGTAAGGCGGAGGAGCTGGAGCCGTCGTTCCTCAAGGCGCAGAAGGCGCAACTCGCGGTGTACGGCAATCTGCTGGTGGCGGCCGCGACGCCGGCCGCACGGCAGGACCGTCAGGATGACGCCTTCGAGTTCCTGACCGCCGCAGAGGCGGCCGCGGTCCGCTCGGGCCCGGTGAAGGCGTACGGGACCGCATTCAGCGTCGTGGACGTGCGCACACAGAAGGTCAACGTCGCGCTGGCCGGGACCGAGGGGCGCCCGGACGCGGCATTGAGTTTCGCGGGTGACGTCGCCCTTGAGGAGATCTCCCGGCCTGTCCACTCGGCCGCCTACCGGGTGGACGTCGCGCAGGCCCAGTACCAGACCGGGGACAGCGAGGGGGCGCTCACCACCCTGCTGGAGGTCGAGGAGGAGCAGCCGGAATGGATCCGGTTCCAGACGCTGGCTGAGGCGACGGTGCGGGAAATGCTGGAGGCGGAGCGGCGCCGGAACACGCGACTGCGGGGTCTGGCCGCGCGGCTGGGCGTAGAGCCGGCCTTGTAGGCAGGGTAGGACGTAGCGTCCTACCGGGGGAGAATACTGTCGCTGGAACTGGTGGCTTACGTCACTGGGCTGTGATTGCGCGTGCTCATAGCGTGATCGCACGAAGCGGCGCCGACCCGTACCCCCGCCAGAGGTCAGGCCGGCGCCGCACCGCTCACAGCCCGGGAGCCGCCGTGACCACCATTGAGGTCGTCGCTGCTCTTCCCGTGCTCTTAGCGTCCGACCCCGGACGCCACTCCGATCGGCAACGGGACACCGATGACGGACGGCGCGCAGGCCTCCAACGAGCACACCGTCGGCCCCGCCGCGGCGTCGCATGGCGGACCGGCCAGCCGGCCGAGGCAGACGTCAGCGCTCGTGATCTCGACTGTCCTTCGGAGTGCAACCAGGACCCCGGCGACCGCGCGAACGGCCCCGGGGCGTGGCCAACGCTTACGAGGAGCGTCGACACCATGCAACTTACCGTCCTGGCCCCGGGTATCCCACCCGGTGTCAACACGACCACCCGAGCGGACCGCGCCGGCCATGACGGCGTCGCGAACGGGCCGCGCGTCACCGCGGCACCCGCGCCGTACGGGCACCGTCCGCAGGAGGCGCTGTGACGACGCCGGCCCGCTCCACCACCGGCCCGCAGGACGGACGCCCTACCGTCGCCGCGATGCGCGTCAGCGTCCAGCAGCTGCTCGGCCCGGAGGCCGAACTGCCCACCGTCGCGCAGCTGGAGACGCTGACGCTGCGACTGCGCGGATACGCGATGCAGCTGATCCCGGCGGTGGAGAGCTCCGCGGGCCGCCTGCCCGAGGACGACGTGCCCAGGGCGTGCGCGCTGGCCTGCGTCGGCGAGGCCCGCATGCGTCTGAACGCGGAGCCGCGGTCCGGACTACCGGCCGGGATCTCCTTCGCACAGAGCCTGGCGCGCTGCGTCAACGCGCTGTGCGACCACGTCGAGAACCTCGTCGGGGGGCACTCGTGAGCGGGCTGCTCCACGTGTGCCGCGGCTGCGACGGGCTGATCACCGAGGAGACCGGCGGGGTCCTGGTGGCCTACGAGCCGGGCAACTCCGGCCCCGGGTGGGAGCTGTGGGCCCATCCCGAGCACGCCCACCTGGTGAAGCCCGACCCGGTCCCGGACGAGATCCTCGCCCGGGTCCGCGCCTGGAAGGTCAGACAGTCGTGAGGGGCATCCTCGGCCTGCTCGTCTACGTGGTCGCTGTGTCCGCTCCCGTCCTCGCCGTGGTGCTGGCGACGACACCCCACTGATGCACCCCTATGGCGGCCGTTTCGGGTCAGGGCCGCGTCTCAAGCCCCCGCCTCGCGGATGGCCCGCAAGCCACCCGCGAGGCGGGACCGCCCGTCCCGTCGGAGGCTCGCAGGTCTCCGTCGGGACGGGTTCCACCCAGCGTCTTCCCGCGACAGGCGGACGGGCGCACGATGTAATTGCAACAGGAGGACCGATGAAGGCAGATGTGATCGAGCGGATGGCCGGCGGCGGAGGCGGCGACGGCCTGCCCGGCGAGCCGTGGCCCGGCCCGCAGGACCCGCCGTCCCCCGACGGTGGGCCGAAGGCCTTCGGCTGAGATGACACTCAGCGGAGTGGAGAAGGGGCGGTCCGTTCTGGGCCGCTCCCTTCTTGAGCGCAAGGTTCTGACGTCGGACTGGATTCCGCCGTTCACGGCCGTACCCAGGTCCGCGTTCCTGCCGGAGCTGATCTGGCCGTACGACATGGACACCGGCACCACAGTCGCCGTGGACCTCCGCGAGGACCCCGGCCTGTGGTTCTCGTACGCCGACGCCGACGTACCGATCGTCACCCAGTGGGACGACGGCACGGGCCAGGGGCCGCACCGCGTGCCGACGTCATCGGCGTCCATGCCGTCCGTCGTCTTCCGCATGCTGCGGGACCTCGAAGTCCAGCCCGACCAGCGCGTACTGGAGATCGGCACCGGCACCGGATGGAACGCGGCGCTGCTCGCCCACCGGGTCGGCGCCGACAACGTGGTGAGCATCGAGATCGATCCGGTGGTCGCTGCCGGCGCCCGCAGCCGGCTGGCCGAGATCGGGTCGCCGCTCGTGGTCCTCGAGCGCGACGGAGCGGACGGTGACGACCTGGGCGCCCCGTTCCACCGGATCATCGCCACCGCGGGGGTGCGCAGGATCCCGCCCGCGTGGATCCGCGACGCCCTCCCGGGCGGGCTCATCCTGGCGCCCTGGGGCACCCACCACAGCAATCAGGACGCGATCGTGCGGCTGCGCGTGGACGACGACGGAGCGAGCGCTGCAGGCCGGTTCCTGGGCCCGGTCGAGTTCATGAAGCTGAGGGCGCAGCGGCTCCCGTTCGACGGGCACAGCGCGTACGTCCCGGACGGTGTCGGCGGCGCGGATACGAGCACCACGGCGATGACCGAGGCCGAGCTGCTGGGTGAGGGCCGCTTCGACGTCATTCCGTTCGTCATGGGGCTGCGCATCCGGGACTGCTACCGGCAGCCGGCCCCGAAGCGGGAGGGGGCCCGGCCCGTGTGGTTCTACGGGCTCACCGACCGGTCGTGGGCGTGCCTGATGTTCCGCGACGGCCAGGACCGCGCGCAGGTCTGGCAGTCGGGGCCGCGCCGGCTGTTTGATGAGGCTGCCGCCGCGTTCGCGTGGTGGCGTGCGGCCGGTGAGCCGGGCCTCGAGCGGTTCGGGCTCACCGTCACCGCTCACGGGCAGCAGGCCTGGCTCGATCGGCCGTCGGAGGCCTGGGACCTCTGAGCCCCTGAGACCGGCCCCGTCCGTCAGTCACCCCCAGTGGCAGGCGGGCGGGGCCTCCTTCATGACCGCGGGTCAGTCGACGAGGACGGAGACGCGGGTGTCGAGCACCGCGGCGATCCTGAGCAGGTCGCTGTAGCGGGGGTCGGCTTGACCGGACTCGATGCGCTGGAGGTTGCTGCGGCTCAGCCCTGTGGCCTCGCATAAGGACTCCTGGGTGATGCGGGCTGCCGAGCGTAGGTCAGCGATGCGGTCGCCCAGCTCGCGACGCCGATCGGTGATCCAGTCCGGGTGATCGCGAAGCACTCGACAAACTTGAACGCGGCGTGTTCATATGTCAGCACCAGCGCTGATGCTTTTCCTGGCAGGTCGTCAGGACCGGGTCCGGCGCCGGGTAGCTCCCGTCCTGTCGGAGGTCCGCAAGCCTTCGGCAGGG
>DASSBO010000052.1:0-6322 GCA_035698655.1 Streptomyces sp. | reverse complement strand
GCAGGACGCCGCTCAGCCGGCCCTCGACGACGCGCTCGGTGCCGTCGGGCAGGGCGAGCGCGTGCGCCTTCAGCAGGGCGTTCTCCGCGAAGCTGACCCCGGTCTCCTTGACGTCGGGGATGTGCGGGTAGCTGTCCGCGCCGACCAGGTCCGCGCTGACGCCGGCCTCGGCGAGGATGGCGCGCAGTTCGCGGACCTTGTGGGCGTTACGGGTGGCCAGGATGAGGCGCTTGCTGGTGCTCATGGGGCGCCATTATGCAGGCGAGCAGACCTTGCTCAGTTCGTCGGCCGCGTCGCCGACCGGGCCGATGTCCGGGGTGTGGCCCTGGTCGATGTCCGAACGGGCGTCGCTGACGGCCTTGTTGAGGTCGTCGACGGCTTTGCTCAGGTCCGGGTCGCCGGTGGAGTCCTGCAGGGTGTCCAGGTCCGCCGCTATGCGGTCCAGGGCCTGCTGGGCCTCCTGGGGGTCGTTCGGAGCGTTCGAGACTGCCTGCTGCAGGTCGTTGACAGCTCCGGTGATGGTGACGGCCGTGTTGGCGCAGTCCAGCGCCTTGTTCACGGTGCTGCAGCCCGCGGTGAGCATGGCGGCGCAGACGGCGGTGACGGCGACGGCGGTGCCGGCCAGGGTGCGGCGCACGGTGATCCCCCTCCTTGGTTGGACGGGCCGTGCGGCATGACTCGCACGGCCCGTACCCGTATCGACGTGTAAAGCACGCGCAAAGTTCCGCGCGCGCTCCGTGTGTTGCCGGCTCAGCCGCCGATGGTCTGCCGCTGGGTCCCGTCGAGTTGGGCGCAGCCCTTGACTGCCAGGTCGAGGAGCGCGTCGAGTTCCTCGCGTGCGAAGGGCTGCCCTTCGGCGGTGCCCTGCACCTCGACGAAGCGGCCGTCGCCGGTGCACACGACGTTCATGTCGGTCTCGGCGCGCACGTCCTCCTCGTAGCACAGGTCGAGCATCGGGGTGCCGTCGATGATGCCGACGCTGACGGCGCTGACGCCGCCGGTGAGCGGTTCGGCCTTGGCCTTGACGATCTTCTTCTGCTGCGCCCAGGCGACGGCGTCGGCCAGCGCGACGTAGGCGCCGGTGATGGCCGCGGTGCGGGTGCCGCCGTCGGCCTGCAGCACGTCGCAGTCCAGGACGACGGTGTTCTCACCGAGCGCCTTGTAGTCGATCACGGCGCGCAGCGAGCGGCCGATGAGGCGGGAGATCTCGTGGGTGCGGCCGCCGATCTTGCCGCGGACGGACTCGCGGTCGCCGCGGGTGTTGGTGGCGCGCGGGAGCATGGCGTACTCGGCGGTGACCCAGCCCAGGCCGGAGCCCTTGCGCCAGCGGGGGACGCCTTCGGTGACGCTTGCGGTGCACAGCACCCGGGTGTCGCCGAAGGAGACCAGGACGGACCCTTCGGCGTGCTTGCTCCAGTCGCGTTCGAGGGTGACCGGGCGGAGCTGGTCGGGCGTCCTTCCGTCGATGCGGGAGCCGCCGCCTGCGGAAAGGGGGTTGTCAGACATGGGGGCGAGCCTATACGGGCGCGGCGGCCGCCCGTGCGGTCACAGGATCTTCCCGATGTCCTCGGCCAGCGGTTCGGCCTCGGTGCCGACGATGACCTGGATGGTGGTGCCCATCCGCACGACGCCGTGCGCGCCGGCGGCCTTGAGGGTGGTGTCGTCCACGAGGGAGGCGTCCTTCACCCGGGTGCGGAGGCGGGTGATGCAGCCTTCGACGTGGGTGAGGTTGTCGCGTCCGCCGAGTCCCGCGACGATGCTCTCCGCGGTCGCGGTCCTGCGCTCGGCCATGGCTCCTCCTGCGGGACGCCCGCCGGACGGGCGCTCCCTGTTCCATGCTGCCACGGCGGGCCGGGATGGTGCGTGAGGTCACACCTCGTAGACGGCGCGCGGGTGGGCGAGCTCGACGGGGCCGTCGAAGGCGGCCTGCGCGTCGCGCAGGTTGCACGCGGGGTCGGTCCAGGGCGGGATGTGGGTGAGGACGAGCCGCCGGGCCCCGGCCGCCCGGGCGTACTCGCCGGCCTGCCGGCCGTTGAGGTGCAGGCCGGGGATGTCCTCCTTGCCGTCGGTGAAGGAGGACTCGCACAGGAACAGGTCGGCGTCGCGGGCCAGGCGGGACAGTGCCTCGCACGGGCCGGTGTCACCCGAATAGACCAGCGTGCGGCCCTCGGAGCGGTGGGTGATGCGGAAGCCGTAGGCCTCCACGGGGTGGTCGACGAGCTCGGCGTGCACGGTGAAGGGACCGGCCTCGAAAGTGCGGCCGGCCTCGAGCTGCCGGAAGGCGAAGACCTCGCTCATGGACTTCTCGGACGGCGTGTCGGCGTAGGCGGTGGTCAGCCGGTTCTCGGTGCCCCGCGGGCCGTGGACGGGCAGCGGGGCGCAGCGTCCGCCCTCGAACCGGTAGTAGCGGGCGACGAAGTATCCGCACATGTCGATGCAGTGGTCGGCGTGCAGGTGGCTGAGCGCGATGGCGTCGAGGTCGTACAGGCCGATGTGCCGCTGCAGCTCGCCGAGGGCTCCGTTGCCCATGTCCAGGAGCAGGCGGTAGCCGTCGGCCTCGACCAGGTAGCTCGAGCAGGCCGACTCCACCGACGGGAAAGACCCGGAACAGCCGACGACGGTGAGCTTCATGGAGCGGGAACCTCCGTATGCAGCCTGTGGGGGTCCCCGGCCCGGCAGGGTGGGGATTTTCCGAGGGTACGGGCCGCGGGCGGCGCATGCTCCTGCCGATGGCTTCTCTGTGGGCGGAATCACCAGCGCGGGGTACCGTGCGCACATGGGGACGGTGTGGTGGATAGCGCTGGGTGTGGTGGCGCTGCTGGCCTTCGTGGCGGCACTCGCCGACGGCACGGGCCGGCTGGGCGGCCGCCGGGGCGCCCGGAGACCGGGCCGCCCCGACGACGACGAGTAGCGCGGCGCGCCGGTGGCGCGTCAGGCCCAGAGCTGGCCGTGCAGCGCCTCGACCGCGGCCTCGGTCGAGGGCGCGGTGTAGATGCCGGTGGACAGGTACTTCCAGCCGCCGTCGGCGACGAGGAAGACGATGTCGGCCTCCTCGCCGGCGCGCTGTGCCTTCCGGCCGACGCCGAGGGCCGCGTGCAGCGCGGCCCCGGTGGACACGCCCGCGAAGATGCCTTCCTCGCTGAGGAGTTGGCGGGTGCGGGTGACGGCGTCCTCGGAGCCGACGGAGTAGCGGGTGGTGAGGACGGACTCGTCGTAGAGCTCGGGGACGAAGCCCTCGTCGAGGTTGCGCAGCCCGTAGACGAGGTCGTCGTAGCGGGGTTCCGCGGCGACGATCGCGATGTCCGGCTTGTGTTCGCGCAGGTAGCGGCCGGCGCCCATCAGGGTGCCGGTGGTGCCCAGGCCGGCCACGAAGTGGGTGACCGAGGGCAGGTCCGCGAGGATCTCCGGGCCGGTGCCGGCGTAGTGGGCCCCGGAGTTGTCCGGGTTGCCGTACTGGTAGAGCATCACCCAGTCGGGGTGCTGTGCGGCGTGCTCCTTGGCGACGCGCACGGCGGTGTTGGAGCCGCCGGCGGCCGGTGAGGAGATGATCTCCGCGCCCCACATGGCGAGCAGTTGCCGCCGTTCCTCGCTGGTGTTCTCGGGCATGACGCACACGATGCGGTAGCCCTTGAGGCGCGCGGCCATGGCCAGCGAGATGCCGGTGTTGCCGGACGTCGGCTCCAGGATCGTGCAGCCGGGTGTGAGGCGCCCGTCCTTCTCGGCCTGTTCGATCATGTGGAGGGCCGGCCGGTCCTTGACGGAGCCGGTCGGGTTGCGGTCCTCCAGCTTGGCCCAGATGCGCACGCCGTCGCCCGGCGACAGGCGTGGCAGCCGGACCAGCGGCGTGTTGCCGACGGCCGCCAGCGGGGAGTCGTAGCGCATCAGCGCGCGCCGCCGGCGACGGCCGGGAGGATGGTGACGCTGTCGCCGTCGCCGAGCTTGGTGCCGATGCCGTCGAGGAAGCGGACGTCCTCGTCGTTGAGGTAGACGTTCACGAAGCGGCGGAGCTTGCCGTCGTCGACGATGCGCTCCTGGATGCCGGCGTGCCGGGTCTCGAGGTCGGCGAAGAGGTCGCCCAGGGTGTCGCCCTCGCCGGTCACGGACTTCGCGCCGTCGGTGTAGGTGCGCAGGATGGTCGGGATGCGGACCTCGATGGCCATGGGTGGGCTCCTGTCGGAGAGAAGGGGAATCCGGGGCGTGCGGGCCGCGGCGTCAGACGCGCGCGGCGAAGGGGCGCGACGACCGCGGGCACAGGTCGCCGGCGAGGCGGCACAGGTCCACGTGCAGACGGGCGACGAGCAGCAGGGGCGACGGACGGCCCGGCGTCTCCTCGTGTGCGCTCATGTCGTGGACAACCATGGGCTCATCGTAACGATTCCCGGGGGCGGAATCGGATGCCTGTTTCATCATGCGACCACCGGCGTCTCAGGATGTGTACTGCTCGACGATCTCGACGTCCTCTTCGGTGACCTGGCCGTCCACGATCCGGTAGGAACGGAAGCTGAACGGGCCCTCGTCGTTGCCGCACTCGGCGGTGGAGACCAGGACGTAGTGGGCGCCGGGCTCGTTGGCGTAGGAGATGTCGGTGCGCGAGGGGTAGGCCTCGGTGGCGGTGTGCGAGTGGTAGATGACGACCGGCTCCTCGTCGCGGTCGTCCATCTCGCGGTAGAGCTTCAGCAGGTCGGTGGAGTCGAACTCGTAGAACGTGGGCGAGCGGGCCGCGTTCAGCATGGGTACGAAGCGCTCCGCGCGGCCGGTGCCCTCCGGGCCGGCGAGCACGCCGCACGCCTCGTCGGGGTGGTCGGCGCGGGCGTGCGCCACGATCCGGTCGTGCAGCTCTCGGGTGATGGTCAGCATGGGCGCCAGAATATGGACTACGGCATGAGCGTTTCGACGAGGGTCTCCTGGAGGGCGCCGAGCCACAGGTAGGCCATCACCATCGGCTTGCGCGGGTCCTCGTCGGGCAGGTCGTACAGGCCGCCGCCGTCCTCGTCGTCGGTGACCTCCAGCCGGGTGCCGATGGTCAGCCGCAGGTCGTTGAGTGCGCCGAGCCACCGCCGGGAGTCGTCGGCGCCGAGGGTGAGCACGGCGCCGCCGTCACCGGCCGGAGTGAGGGCGTCCAGGCAGCGGACGACGGCGAGGGCGTGCTCGCGCTTGCCGGCCCGCAGGTCGTTCTCGGTGTAGCGGCGGAACTCGGCGGAGGCGTCGCGGGCCGTCTCGCCGCCGGGTCCCTCCCCGGATGCGTCGGGACCGCCGTAGGCGTCGGGGAAGAGTCGCGCGAGCGCGGGATCGGCGGGCGGCCGGCTCGGCCCCTCGGTGAACAGCCCGGCCAGCAGGTCCTCCGGCTCGTCGGCGGACGCCTCACTCTGTTCGCCCGGCCCCAGCAGTTCGAGGAACTGCACGGTCAGGCTGCGCAGGATGGAGATCTCGATCTCGTCGAGCGCGATCGCGGCGCCACCGTCGCCGGTGGCCTCGAAACGTCCGCTCATCCGCGGTCCTGCTGCAGGGTGGCCCACAGGCCGTAGCCGTGCATGGCCTGCACGTCGCGTTCCATCTCCTCGCGGCTGCCCGTCGAGACGACGGCCCTGCCCTTGTGGTGGACGTCCTTCATCAGCTTCTCGGCCTTGTCCTTGGAGTAGCCGAAGTAGGCCTGGAAGACGTAGGTCACGTAGCTCATGAGGTTGACCGGGTCGTTGTGCACGATCGTCGCCCAGGGCGGCTCCGGTTCGGGAACCTCGACGGGCTCGCCGGTGGTCTCGGGGCGCTCGATCTCCGTAGGGGCGACACTCACGGTTCCCATGCTGCCACCCGAAGGGGGCCCGGGCGCAAACCAGTCGCACCCGCATCCCTATATCGTCACTCTGACGAGATGTGGGGTACGATGGCGGACATGAACACTTCGGCTCCGGGTCTCCCGGTGGAGGTGCCGTCCACGGCGCTGTTCACCGACCAGTACGAGCTCACGATGGTGCAGGCGGCGCTGCGGGCGGGGACCGCCGGGCGCCGCTCGGTCTTCGAGGTCTTCACCCGCCGGCTCCCCGAGGGACGCCGCTACGGCGTGGTGGCCGGCACCGGCCGCGTGCTGGACGCGGTGGAGAACTTCCGCTTCGACGAGCGGGTGCTGGACTTCCTGCGGGAGCGCGGCATCGTCGACGAGCCCACCCTGCGGTGGCTGGCCGGCTACCGGTTCCGCGGCGACGTGGTGGGCTACCCGGAGGGCGAGGTCTACTTCCCCGGGTCGCCGATCATGCGCGTGGAGGGCAGCTTCGCGGAGTGTGTGCTGCTGGAGACCGTGATCCTGTCGATCCTCAACCACGACTCG
>DASSBO010000051.1:0-3261 GCA_035698655.1 Streptomyces sp. | reverse complement strand
TGCACCAGGGCGACCTGTTCGCGGCGCTGCCGACCGCCCTGTGTGGCCGGGTGGACGTACTGACGGCGAACGTCCCCTACGTGCCGAGCGACGAGGTGGGACTGCTCCCCGCAGAGGCCCGCGACCACGAGCCGCGCACCGCGCTGGACGGCGGCGCGGACGGCCTCGACGTGCTGCGCCGCGTCGCGTCGCAGGCCGCGGCGTGGCTCGCGCCGGGCGGCGTCCTGCTGACGGAGGCGAGCGACCGCCAGGCCCCCGCCGCCGAGGCGGCCCTTTCCGCAGCGGGGCTGACCGCCCGCCGCTGGACGTCGGAGGAGCTCTACGCCACGGTCGTCACCGGCACGAGTGCCTCCCGGAGTTGACGGGGCTCGCGGTAGTGCAGGCCCGTCATGCCGGCCGCACGGGCGGCCGTGACGTGGCCCTCGGTGTCGTCCACGAACAGGCAGCGGGACGCGGGTACGCCCGCCGCCTCGGCCGCAGCGGCGAACACGCGGGCGTCCGGCTTGGCGAAGCCCAGCCGGGAGGTGTTCACGACGTGGTCGAGGGCGGCGGCCAGGCCCAGCCGGGCCAGGTCCGCCTCGAGGCGGCTCGTCGCGTTGGACACCAGCACGACGGGCACGTGGCGGCGGGCGGCGGCCAGCAGCGCGCGGACCTCGTCGTCGACCCGGCCGACGGCGGCGTCCCAGCGAGCCATCACCGTGCGGCGCCTGGCCTGCCCCCAAGCGGCCGCCAGGTCCTCGGCGACGGCCGCGCGCCACTCCTCGTCGGTGACGGCGCCGGTGATCGCAGGCAGCAGCCGCTCCGGCCGGAACGCGGCACCGGCCAGCGTTCCTTCGGGCAGCCCGCAGAGGCGGTCGAGGTAGTCGGTGCCCTCCTGGTCCCACAGCCGCAGCACGCCGTCCAGGTCGCACAGGACGGCGTCGAACGGCCGGCCGGTGCTCACTCGGCCGACCCGGTCACCATGAACCGCCCCGGGTCGGTCAAGGGCTTGAAGCCGACCTTCTCGTAGAGGCCGTGCGCGTCGCCGGTGGCGAGCATGATGCGGCGCATCCGGTACGGCGCCAGGTGGTCGTGCACGGCGGTGACCAGCCACACCCCGAGGCCCCGGCCGCGGTGCGCCGGGTCGACGTACACGTCGCACAGCCACGCGAAGGTGGCCAGGTCGGTGACGATCCGGGCGTAGCCGGCCTGCCGGCCGTCGCCGTCGTACACCCCGAAGTTGACCGACCCCTGGACGGCCCGCTCGACGGTCTCCCGGCTCCGCCCCAGCGCCCAGTACGCGTCGGTGGACAGCCAGCGGTGCACGGCGGCGACGTCCAGCCGCCCCGGATCGGTCGATATCTCGTACCCGTCGTCCCTGTGCATCTCCATGCCCACCGATCCTACGACCAGGCGCTTTCGACCTCGTTCCTCGTCAGCAGACGAGACCAAGTCGAGTTAGTCTAAGTCGGCCTCGGCAAGCATTCGTTACACTATGTAGTCACTTGGGCCGCCGCGGAGGGCTTCATCCACGCGGCCCGCGAATGTGACAGCGCCGCTCTTCCCCACGCGCTCGCTCAGGTCCTGTGCGGACATCGGTGGGCGGTCCTTCTCTGCGGCCAAGCGTCTGACAGTCGCGATCACTTCCGCAGGAACGGTGTCGAGCAGCCCGCAGAGATAAGAGTCGGGGTCCTGCACTCGAACGCCGAGTTCGTTGAGCGGAGCGGCTGGAAAGTCCTGGAGGTTCCACGTGACGATGATGCCGGCGCGGGCGGCGACGGCAGCTGCGATGTGATGTCGATCGTCCGGATCGGCCCCCGGGACCGTTTCGATCAGGTGCTCGTATTCGGCCTCCGGCAACCGACAGTCGTGGAAGAAACGTGCGCACCGCACGGGTGATGGCATGCGCGGAGGCAGGTGTGCGCTGTCTCTCGCGCTCGATGACCCGTTCCCATTCGTCGAGCAGCCGATCGGTCCACACGATCTCGTGCACACCGTCCTCAGTGAGGGCAAGCATCAGGTCCATGAGCGAGAACGGAAACAGGACGTTGGTGTCCACGAAGACGCGTGCCATCGGTCCCCCTTCGGATGGATCAGTACGGGAGGTCCGCTTCGTCGACCGCATCGGCGATGCGACGACGCCCCTCCTGGCGACGGCGCCTGCGTTCGGCGAAGGCCAGCACGTCATCGAGCCGGACGACTCGATGACTGCTACCCGGCAGGTTCGTGCTCGGGATCGTCCCGTCGTCCAGCAGTCGAGCGACGAACGGCCTTGACAACCCCAGCAGTTGGCCTACCTCGGTCGGCGTCAGCAGCGTCTCCGAAGCCAGTATTGTCACCGCGTGACCGGCGGAAAGTTCACCGGCCGCCGTCATCAGTACCTCGACCAGTTGCGACGGAACCGGCGCCTCGCTTCCGTCTGCGTACCTCAGAATGAATTCGGCGCTGCGCTCCGAAGTCCGTTCGACGACCTCATTCACGGCCTCTCGCAGTTCGGCGCTGGGCTCGACGCGGGCGGATTGCGCCAGTGCGCTTGTGCGTGGCATGGATGCCTCCTCACGCGGATCCACCGATATCTGAAATAACTGTAACCTATGTCGAGGCGCGGGGCATCTTGACATCACGCACGGAGTGCGTCGCGACTGTTCAGGTCGCACAGGACGGCCAGCTCTCCGGGCCGTCCTGTCGGCCGAGGCCCGCGCCCTACAGCTGCGCGGCCGCACACAACGCCCCGAAGGGCGCGAGAACGAGGACGGCGGAGCCCAGCCAGGGGCCCAGCGGTTGCTTACGGGCCAGTGGGCCCCAGACGTCGAAGACGACCAGCAGGGCGAGCAACGGCAGACCCGTCACAGCGAGAGCCGCCATCATGACCGGGCCGTGGTCGAGCGTCGGCTAGTAGCAGGACCCGTCGAAGCCGGGAGAGACGGCCTCTCCGATGGACTCGCAGTCCATCGGCACCCACTCGGTCAGCAGCCAGCAGGCGCAGCACAGCGGGATGATCGCCGACACCCCCATCGCGAGGTTCACCAGCACCGGTCGCCAGACAGGCATCCGTCTCCGCTGCGCACCGCCCCGCCTCCCCGCCCGCGCCGCGCGGGCGCCCGCCCCTCATCACAGTCGAACGGGCCGCGCCGGTTCCCGGACTGTCGCTACGCCGCCGGGAGGACGTCGGCGACGACGCAGCTGACGTTGTCCGGGCCGCCCGCCGTGTTGGCCGCCGTGACGAGGGCGAGCGCCGCCGCCTCCGGTTCGGCGGCCGTCGTGAGCACGTGGCGGACCTGG
>DASSBO010000050.1:0-4147 GCA_035698655.1 Streptomyces sp. | reverse complement strand
CTGAGCCAGCAGTCGGTCGTGATGGTGATGATGGGCCTGGAGCTGATGCTCAACGGGGTCATCGTCGCCGCCGGGGCGTTCTGGTACTTCGTGGCGCCCGTCCCCGCAGACGGCCAAGTCCTCGTGCTCGTGGTCATCGCGGCGATGACGGTCGAGATGGCGATGGGCTTCGCCGTGGTGACGCTGCTGTTCCGGGCTAGCGACGTCGACATGACGGACATGGCGGCGGAGCTGAAGCAGTGAGCGCGCTGCTGTGGGCGACGGTGCTGCTGCCCGCCCCGGCCGGTGTCGTGCTGATGATCCGGGGAAGGACACGCGCACGAAGCAGGGGGAGCGCGGGGGCCGTCGGTGTCGCCGTGGCGGCGGCCACCTTCGCACTCGCTCTCGCGGCAGCCTTCCTGCGGCCGGCGGCGGAGATGGACTTCTTCCCCGGCGGGCCCCTGCGGCTCGCCGTCGACGGACTGTCCGCCGTGGTCGTGGTGACCGTCGCCGCCGTCGCGCTGCTGGTGCTGCTCTTCTCCACTGCCGAGGTCGATGCCGGACGCGGCCGCTTCTTCGGTCTCATGCTGGTCTTCGAGGCTGCGGTTCTGCTCACCGCCACCGCGACCACGCTGACCGGGCTGCTGCTCGCCTGGGAGGTCATGGGCGCCACCTCCTATGCGCTGATCGCCTTCCACTGGCGCCAGGACGAGTCCGTGTCAGCGGGCATGACGGCGTTCCTGACCACGCGCGCCGGGGACCTGGGTCTCTACCTCGCAGCCGGCGCCGCACTGGCCGGCGGCGTCGGAACGGGGACACCGCTGGCGCTGGGCGCGCTGCCGGAGCTGCACGGGCCGTGGCTCGACCTGGCAGCCGCCGGTGTCCTCGCGGCCGCGCTGGGGAAGGCGGCCCAACTGCCCTTCTCCTTCTGGCTCTCCCGGGCGATGCTCGGCCCGAGCCCGGTCAGCGCCCTCCTGCACTCGGCGGCCATGGTCGCCATGGGCGGCTACCTGCTCCTGCGCCTGCACCCCCTGCTGCAAGCAGCCGGGTGGGCCACGCACGTCGCCGCGTGGGCGGGCGCGCTCACCGCGCTGCTGCTGGGCGCGGTCGCTGTCGGGCTGCGCGACCTCAAGCAGCTGCTCGCCGCCTCGACCAGCGCCCAGCTGGGCTTCGTCGTTCTCGCCGCCGGAAGCGGCGCGATCGCCGGCGGCACGGCCCACTTCGTGGCACACGCGGCGACGAAGTCCCTGCTGTTCCTGTGCGCCGGCGCGTGGCTGACGGCCCTGGGTACGCAGCAGCTGCCCGAACTGCGGGGCGTCGCCCGTCGGCAGCGGCTGCTCGGCACCGTGTTCGCCGTCGGCGCCCTGGCCCTCGCCGGCGTGCCGCCGCTGTCGCTGTGGGCGACGAAGGACGAAATCCTCGCCGCCCTCCAGGCACCTGCGCTGCACGGGGTCGTGCTCGCCGCCGAACTCATGTCAGCGCTGTATGCGGGGAAGGCCGTGGCGATGGTGCTGCGCCCGGCAGCAGCCACGGGCGTCCTGCGACCGAGCGGACGGACGAAGGCGCCAGTCGCGGTCGCCGTGACCGTGCTCGCGGTGGCGGCTGCCGCCGGTGGGGTGCTCGCCTTTCCGCCTGCCGCGACGTGGCTCAGGGATCTGCTCGCGGTTCCGGCGGGGCCGTCGGCCGGTCTCGCGACCATGCTGGCCACGGCGGCGCTCGCGCTCGCCGGCACAACCGTCGCCGCCATCTGGGCGCCGCGCATCCCGGAAGCCTCCTGGGCCTGGTCCTGGCTCGGTCTCGAGCGGGCCACCGACGCCCTGCTGGTCCGGCCGACCCTGCGTCTGGCGCATCTCCTGGCCCGTTTCGACGACGCGGTGCTCGACCGTGCCGTGCTCGCTCTCGCACCGGGCGTCAGGCGGCTGGCCTGGTGGGCGGCCGACGCCGATCGCCGTGCGGTGGACGCGGCCGTGGAGCAGGTGGCGGCCGGTACCCGCCGGCTCGGCGGCCTGGCCCGCCGCCCGCAGACCGGACAGCTCCACCAGTACTACGCCCAGGCCGTCGTGCTCCTCGGCGCGGCCATGGCCCTGCTTCTGTTTCTGCTGTTGAGGTGAGGATGCTCTCCCTGACCGTCTTTCTGCCGCTCGTCGCCGGGCTGGTCGTCCTCGCACTCCGGAGAGTGCCCGAGTGGGCCGTCCGGTGGGTGTGGTTCGCTGTCTCGGCCGCGGACTTCGGCTTGGTCGTGGCCCTGTGGGCGACCTACGACGGCCCCGGCATCGGTCACGAGGCCGACCTCCCGTGGATCCCGGGCGCCGGCGTCGGCTACCACGTCGGCGTCGACGGGCTGTCCTTGCCGCTGCTGGCACTGACCGCCGCCGTCTTCCTGGCCTGCGCCGGCTACGCGCTCAGCGACGCCGGCCACCCCGGCGAGGGACACATGCGCCGCTTCGCCGCGCTCTTCCTGGCCCTGGAGACGACCTGCCTGGGCCTGTTCGCGGCCCTCGACCTGATCCTGTTCGTCCTCTTCTTCGACCTGTCGATCGTCGGCATGTACTTCGTCATCGCCGGATGGGGACATGGCAAGAACGCGACACGGTCCGCGCTGAAGTTCTTCCTCTACACCTTCGTCGGCTCCCTCGCCCTGCTGCTCGGCTTCATCGGCCTGTACGCGGCCTCCTCCCCGCACACCTTCGACATGGTCGAACTCACCCGCGACCCGCCGCTGCAGGGCGGTCTCGCCGGGGGCCTGGTCCTCCTGGCCGTGGCCGTCGGCCTGGCCGTGAAGACACCCGTCTTCCCCTTCCACACCTGGCTGCCGCCTGCTCACACCGACGCTCCCGCCGCCGGATCGGCCGTCCTGGCCGCCGTCCTGCTGAAGATGGGCACCTACGGCTTCCTGCGCATCGCACTGCCGATGCTGCCCGACGCCTGGCGGGAGTGGGCGCTGGCTTTCGTCGTCCTCGGCGTCGTCTCCGTGCTCTACGGCGCCCTGGTCGCCCTCGCCCAGCGCAACTTCAAGCGTCTGGTCGCCTACACCAGCGTCAACCACATGGGCTACATCCTGCTCGCCGTGGGAGCCGCCGGACTGGTGGCCGGCAGCGACGCGCAGGCGCGCTCCGTCGCGATCAGCGGCGCGGTCGTCCAGATGGTCAGCCACGGGTTGATCACAGGCGCGCTCTTCCTGCTCGCCGGTGTGCTGTTCAGCCGCGGCGGTACCTACGACCTGGAGGCGTTCGGCGGGCTGGCCGGACCGGCCCCGCGCTTCGCGGCCCTGACCGCGGTCGCCGCCTTCGCAAGCCTTGGCCTGCCCGGATTCAGCGGCTTCATCGCCGAGTTCCAGATCTTCGCCGGCAGCCTCGCCGAAGCACCTGCCGCCACGGCCCTCGCGCTGCTCGGCATCCTCGTCACCGCCGGGCTGTTCCTGCAGGCGCTGCACCGGCTGGTGCTCGGTGCGGCGCGCCGGCCGCAGCCCTTCGCCGACCTGCGCCCCGCCGAACTGTGGACCACCGGTCCGCTGCTGGCCGCCTCCCTGGCCATCGGCGTCTACCCGCGCATGCTGCTGGACACCGTCGAACCCGCCGCCCGCACCGTCGTCACGCTGGTGTCCCGGTGACGCGCATGCACGAGGACCCGCTCGCGCTGCTGCCCGAACTCCTCATGCTCATCGGCGCGGTGGCGACCCTGCTGGCCGGCTCGTTCCTGCCACGGCACCGGCAAGGCGCGGCGCGCGCCATCTCCGCCGCCGCGCTGCTTGCCGCCCTGACCGCCGGCGCGGCCGCCGGAACCGGCCGCGACCGCACCGTCTACGCGGACACATTCACCCTGGACGGCGCGACCTCCGCCGCGCGCGTCATCATCCCCGCCGCCGCACTGCTGGTGCTGGCGCTCTCGGCCGGCCGCGTGCGCGGCGACAAACGCGAAAGCGAGTTCGCCGTCCTGGTACTCCTCGCCTCCGCCGGCAGCATGGTCCTCGCCGGCAGCTCCGATCTGCTGCTGCTCGCCGTCGCCTACCTCCTCGCCTCCATCCCGCTGTACGCGCTGGCCGGCTGGGGACGCGACCCCCGCGGAGCCGAAGCGGCACTGAAGATCTACCTGATGGGCGCCCTGCTCGGCATCGTGATGCTCCTCGGCATCACCATCCTGTTCGGACTCGGCCGAGCCACCGGCTACG